>JAQCND010000129.1 GCA_028274765.1 Bradymonadaceae bacterium | reverse complement strand
CTCGGTCTCGAAGTCGATCGTCCCGTCCAGGTCTTCGATGATCTTTTTGACGATGGCGAGCCCGAGTCCCGTGCCGTTTTGCTTGCCCTCCGTGACAAACGACTCGTAGAGTCGATCTCGAATCTTCTCGGGGATGCCCTCCCCGGTGTCGCTGACCTCGAAGAGCAGATCGTCGCCGTCGCGGGTCACCGAGATCCCGACCGTCCCGCCATCGGGGGTAGCCTCGGCGCCATTTCGGGCGAGGTTCAGCAGAGCGCGGTTGACTTTGGCGGGATCGATCTGGACGGATCCTCGACAGTCGACGTCGAGCTGGAGTTCAACGCCCTTGCCGCTGATTTCTTCGCTCAGCAACTTCTCGAGCTCCCCCATGAACTCCTCGATATCGACCTCTTTGGCGACGACGTTCGTCTCGCCTCGAGCGAAGACCAGCAGCTCCCGCGTCATGCGATTGAACTGGTCGAACTGCTGGTCGATGCTCTCGGCGTACGCTTCGCGCTTCGAGCGATCATCCTCTTTGACCATCAACTGGACGTATCCCGAAATGATCGAGGCGGGGTTTTTGAGATCGTGAAGGACGCCGGAGAGCGCCTCGCCAATTGCGGCGAGCCGCTTTTGCTTCTCGCGCTCGGCCCGATGGCGACGCGCCGTCACCGAGCCCGCGATGCGACCGGCGATCAACGTCAAAATTTTGACGTCGTCGTCGGTAAATCCCGGGGCGACATCCTCCCCCTCGTTCATCTGGACATCGTAGCGGTTAGCGACCTTCAACGAACCGATGCATTCGTCCTCGTCGAACAGGGGGACGGCCACGGCGTTGTCGACCTCGAGCCCCAGCGATTCGTGGAGCTCGTCGGGGACGGGATCGCACTTGCCATCGCCGCAGATGACCGGTTCGCCCGTCTCTCGAGCGCGAGCGTCGATGCCCCGCTCGCTCGAGAGTGTGTGTTGGGTGAATTCCCAGTGATGCGAGTGCCCGTGAGGCGCTCGGTCGACGAGGACGTACGTGCGAGGTTCGCCCTGGGTGTCGTTGAGTGTCAGCGCCGACGCCTGGGCTTCGACCAGCTCGAGTGTCTTCTGCGTGATCGATTCGACGAGCGTCTCGAGATCGACCGCCTGGCTCAACTCCCGCTCGACTTCGTAGAGGAGATCGAGCTCGGCGACCTTCTTCTCGAGTCGTCGTTTGGTATCGCGCAGCTCTTCGTTGGTCTCGAGCATCGACATGTACAGACGACTGTTTTCGATCGCGATAGCCGCCTGATTGGCGATGGCGCTCAACAGGTGTTCGTCCTCGTCGGTAAACGACCCGGAATGGCTGTTGAGGACCTGGACGACTCCGATGATCTCGCCCGTCCGGTTGCGGACGCACTGACAGATCATGCTATCGGTCGTGAATCCGGTCTCCCGGTCGTAATCGGGGTTGAAACGGGGATCTCGATAGGCGTCCTTGATGTTGAGGCTCTGCCCCGTCTCGGCGACCCAGCCGGCGATGCCTTCACCGGGCTGGAGGCGGAGCTCTTTGTCGACCACCCCCTGTGACACCTTGCTCCAGAGCTCGCCGGTGTCTTCATCGATCAAAAAGAGCGACGAACGCTCGGCGTCCATCAACTTCGTGGTCTTGTCCATGATCAGGCCGAGCAGCTCGCCTTCGGGCACCTTGCGACCGAAGACGCTGTTGATCTCCTGCATGGAGGCGAACTTGGCCTCTTGACGTGCCCGTCTGTCGCGGAGAGCTTTAAAGCGCTCGGTGATCTCCGCATCCGACATCTCCTGTACCGACCGGGCGAGGGCTTCGTCCGACTGGTCGAGCCAGTCGACGGGATCGTCGCTCTCGTGCTCCGGTTCGGAGGAATCGGGCGCCGTGCCGTCGAGCTCTCCCGAGAATGGCAGGAGATCGTTACTCATGGCCGCTCGTTGTTCTCGATACGCGAAAGACTCGAACGGATGTTCCGCATCGAGAGTAACACAGGCTGGAA
>JAQCND010000128.1 GCA_028274765.1 Bradymonadaceae bacterium | reverse complement strand
ACCCGACGGACGCACGACCCTCGTGCGCCTCGAGAAGGGCAGCCACAACAATCTCTACCGCCAGGCGCCATTTGCCAGCAGCTTTCGCGACCTGCTCTGCGACCTCGACCGTTGCCCCGATCGCGACACGGAGGATTCCTCCCCTTGAGGGCGCATGTCGTCTCGGTCGAGGGGGCCCGACGTCGAGCAGCGGATGCCGGATGGACTGGCACGAGTCTCGGGGCGCACGACGGTCCGTCTCGCCTCCGTGCTTCATCTCGTGGCGTCACGACCTGGAAGATTTCAGACGTTCGAGCCCTTTCACCATCGGCCCTCTCATGGACCGCTCGCTCTCGAACGAGGGAACATCGGGGGGATACGCTTCTCGCCCCGTGGATGCATCGCTCGGCACTCGTGTCTCGATCCATTCTCGACGCCGGCTCCATCTCTGCTCGAGCGCGCCCTCCAGCGTGACGCTCTCGTCGACGCGCTCGACGATGAATTCGCCAGCCTCCGGGGAGACTTGCAAGCGCGATCACGAGACGGTATCGCCTCCGTGTGTGTGGTCGCGACCCACCCGTGTTCGTTTCGGTGTCTCTCCTCCGATCGTGCCGGTACCTTCCGAACCCCCGGAGGGGGTGGTAGCGTCTAGCTCCGGGCGGGAGCCCGGAGATTGAGATGTGTGTATCCTCTCAATCCGAGCCCCGAAGGGGTGGCAGTACGCTTATCCGAACACGAATGGGTCGCGACCGAGATCCGCGACGATCGGCCCCGTCCGCTCGGCGGATGCGAGCTCTCCCGCCTTCGCTATCGCGAAGAATACGTTCGGCCCCAAGGATACATGGGGTAGATGCTCCAAGTGCCAGAGGACCAGCCCTCGAATACATCGAGACGTCCGTTCCATTCCCCCCAGACACGCCTCTTCATTCCATGGGACGATGGCTCTTCGTCCCTCCAGTTGTCGGAATCCGTCTGAGCGGATGGGAGTTCGAACTCGGCTCCTACTCGAGGCATCGACCGTTCGCGAGAAGGGCGAGTCGCGACAGGTTTTCGTGTGGAGTGGGCGGGGACATCGACGGACGCCCCCGCACCCCCCTCGCTGTGTCGCCCAGCCGCGACGAGAGTACACGGCGGATGCGTTCGATCGCTCCGTGACGAGACGATCCCTCCGTGCGATACGTCTGTCGACTTCGGACGTGAGGCGCGATCGGAGGTGAGATACCAGCACTCCCCGACGAATCCGACGGCGAGACTGGTAGTACTGAAGATGGCAATCAACGATCGGAGAAGCTTTCGCATGGCTAAAATCGATGCCCGCGTGTCGGGCGCCTCCCGCGTGCCCCCAGGGCAATCGTATTAGAAGTATAGACGACACGACGAGACGCGCCCCCCGTTTGAGCATACATCTCATCGCCTCGCTCCTCCCAAAAGGGAGTCGCTCGGCGACGTGCCGGCAAGAATGCTGGCGCTCCGAATCCATCTCAAGTCGATTCGGGAGGCTTGGCTCCGGAGCGCCGGCTTCCAGCCGGCTCGTATCCGCGATTGTTCCATCCTTGTGCGATCGCCCTGCGCGTGCCCCCCGAGAGCCTTGACGGTGGCGCGCGTCGTGGCTTGAAGCTTGTCTCCCAAGCTAGACACGAGCCGCCACCGACCCACTCGCGCCGACGTCCCTGTCGAGACGAGCGAGGACAGGGGCCGCTCGGATTCCGTGGGATGTGCCACGGTCCCACGCTTGCCGTCGATAGACTCGATGATTGGCCGGTGAGGCCGACGGTGCTCCCGGGAAGATGCGTCGTCGAGAGCCCACAGACCTGAATTGCACCTAGACGGCCATCTGTTTCCCTGACGACCGGCCCCCATATCAACACCCCGGCTCTCCCTCTCGGGCCAGCCGGGGTGTGGAAGGTCGGGCCGTGGAGACGTCGTGGGCCGTTAAAGCAGGTTGTTGGCAGTCACGTCGAACTGGTAGATGCCGTAGCGTCCCGCCGGCATGTAAAGCGAGGTATCGCGAGTGACGATGTCACGGGGCCATCCTCGCGTCGGAAAATACGCCTGGGCTTCGGCCGCCTGAGGCGAGCGCAGGTCGACGACCAGCATGCCGCCCGGCACCGAAAAGAGGGCACGCTGTTTGATGGCACCCTGCAGGCTGGCCCATTCGGCGATGTCGACGGTGCTCAACTCGTCGAGCGACGCGCTCAGATCCAGCACTGAAAGCTGCGTCTTGTCCTCCGACATGCCGCTTCGAGCCACGTCGGCCCGACCGGGCTGCCCTCCGGCTCTGGCCGGTCCAGCTCGATACTGGCGAATCGCCCGGTGGCTGACGAGCACCTGGCCCTGGCTGTCGAGGGCGAGAGCCTCGATCTCGCGCTCGCTCAGCCGGTGCGTGGCCTTCAGGCGGGCGAGTCCGTTCTGGACCTCCAGCTTGTGGACCGAAGGCTCGACCACCTGTTGGCCCCACAGGTAGTTGCGGGTCACGATCGTCGAGCCATCGACGGCCAACAGCTCGCCGGGGATGTTGATGGCGTTGCCCGTCTGGGGATTGGCGGGGTCGGCGAGATCGATCCGCTTGAAGTAGTACTTCATGTACGGGCGCGGGTCGTTCGGCTTGTCGTAGCGCTCGCGGTGGGTCACATAGAGGCTGTCACCCTGGGCGAGCGTACTGACCGCCCGCTCCTTGTCGGGCATGGTCACCGGGCCAGTGATCTGGGCCGAAGCGGGGCTACTCAAGTCGAGCGCGTAGAACTCGTAGTGGGTCCATCGGTCCCAGGCTTCAGTGGAGCGCGTCTCGGTGCGAGTCGGGGCCGACGAGGGCTCGACCTTCTGACAGCTGCGTTCGCCGTTGCGGTTGCGGGTGCATTTCCGGAGCTCGCCTCGACATCGACGGGCGGTCGTCGACCCATCGTTCTTTTTGATCCAGGAGCAGGCGATGCCTCCCGTGTAGTAGGTACAGGCATTCATGGTGTTGCCACCGGACCCGGACCGGCGGGGCGAGGCCGACTGACACTTGCGATAGCGCATCTCCGAGGCCTTGACGCGCGTCAGACGATATTTGCGGGTGCCACGCGACTCGCGCTCGTGAATTTCGTTGGTGAAGACGAGCGCATCGCCGACCGTCTTGATGTCAAAATCGGTCTGATAGTAGTCGAGTCCCGGTCGAGACGCCCGACCGCCCGGTTCGGGATGGCCGA
This sequence comes from Bradymonadaceae bacterium, assembly GCA_028274765.1. Classification (GTDB taxonomy): domain Bacteria; phylum Myxococcota_A; class Bradymonadia; order Bradymonadales; family Bradymonadaceae; genus CAJXPB01. Next base: position 8,943 of record JAQCND010000128.1, on the reverse strand, counting down.
CGCCTGGTCCGCCCGCCCGCGGTCCTCGGATGTTACGACTGAGCTTGTCGGTCGTCATCGTGTTGACGAGCTTCGGGGAAGACGGGTCCGAGAAATCCCAGATGCGGATCTCGGTTCGGTAGGTGGCCTTCGTCTGGCCTCCGTTCGTCTGACGATTGACCTTCAGCACCTCCATGGAGACGAGATACGAGCCGGCTCGATAGAGACTGGCATCGGCCGGCACCGAGACTTTGGCGACGGCATCGGCCGTATCGGGGTCTTTCGAGAGGGGCACGACTTCGAGGCGATCGGTCCGGGTCTGCTGGCTGCGTCGGTACCAGTGGTAGTACGAACGTCGGACATTGCGCCGCACGTTGTACTGCCCGAAGGTCCAGAGTCGCTCGTAGTTGGGCGCCAGCTCGACTCGCCCGAGCTCCGTCGGGTCTTTCGGATCGGAGGTGTCGTAGAGGCTCAGCTCGGCCTCCGAGAGATTGGCCGTCGTCTTCTCGCGGTGGTCGGCGACGAAACTCCGGCGCACGGGCGTGCCGTGCTCCATGGTGCCGCGCCGCGTTACGGTGGTGTCGGAGAAGGTGAAGATCTCGACGCCCGAGACGTGCTTGTCCTTCGACTTGTCGTATCCCTGGAAGGGGACGAGGACGACGCCGGTCTCGACCGTGCCATCGTCGGCTTGGACGCTCGTCGCATCTTCGAGCACCGTGAAGGCGCGGTCGTCGCGGTTGGCCTCGGAGTCGCTGCGGTCGGCCGAGACCTCCTCTCGGTCGATCAGCGGCTGGGGATTGGTCAGATCGGTGATGTCGTAGAGGCTGACGGCGACCGTCTCGCCCTGCTCGTCGTTTTTGCCGATGCCGATGAGCCGTCGGTCGTCGTTGACCGGCACGAAGTAGTCGTTCCATCCGGAGACGACGAATTCACTCTTCTCGGTGAGCTGGCCCTGCGTCGTGACCTCGAAGGCGTGGAAGGGATCCTGACGCCGGTAGGTGACGAAGAAGGCGCGTTCCTCCATGAAGAGGGTCGCATAGAGGTTCTGTCCGTCCCCGAAGGTCTCGTGGTCGATACGGGTCAGATTGTCGATGTCGGCGGCGTCGAACGTCTCGACGTGGTTGGTATCTGAAGCGTTGCGGTCGGCGCCGGAGACGACGCGCAGCACGTCTCGATGGAGATCCAGGTTGTGCTTGTTTTCGACACGCCCTTTGACGTCGACCTGCCCGCCCTCCTGCATCTGACCGGAGGGGTCGGAGATGTCGACGACCGAGACGGTGCTCTTGTTGTTGTCACGAGCACGGGCGACGAGGAGGTGATTGTCGGCGCCCTGGATGTCCTGGACGCGGCCGTCGAGCTTCAGTTCGGCGGCCTCCTGGAGCTCGCCCTGTCCGGAGACGTCGAAGCTCTTGACGTATGCCGTGTTGCCGGCTCGATTCACCCGAGCGACTCCCGCTCCCGAGGAGGGCCCACCCGACGAGCTGTTCTGCGAACGATCGCGTCCCGTTGCGGCGACAAAGAGGGCTTCCTCACCGTCTCCTCGCGTCAGACGGCTGGTCTCGATCCGACCGGGAACCTGCCCTCTGGATTCGATGGTGGGTTGCTTGGGGTCGGAGATGTCGATCGCCACGACCGCCCCGCCCTGGTAGCGGTTGGGCAGGAGACTCTGGCTCCCATAGTAGCCGCGCCAGTTGTTGAGAAGGACGTAAACCTGGTCGCCGACTTGATACATTTCGACGGGGTCGCCGCTAATTCGGGTCCAGCCGATGATCTCGGGTTGGCTCGGATCCGAAAAATCGACGATCTGGAGCCCGCGGTACCGATTGAGGTTGAGAATGCGGTCGGAGTTGCGGACGACCTGATAGATGTCGCCCTCCTCGATGCTTCGTTCCGCCCCCGAGTTTTGGCCGCCATTGCGCTCGGCCGAATCGCCAGAGGGCGCGGCGGCGCCGGCATCTGCTCCGCCCCTCCCGGCCGCGCCGCCCGGACTCGGCTGTCCGCTCGAGCCCGCCGCCGAAGCAAAAGAGGTCTCTCCCGACGAGGGTGAGGGCTGAGGATCGGGATCGGGCGATGTATCACCGGGCGAGTTCTGAGAGTTGTCGCCACAAGCTCCGAGTCCCACCCCGAGGAGGGCGAGCATCGCGGCGAGGGTTAGCCAGTGCGTCATCTGTCGCCAGGTGGATCGATCGTGAGGCATTTGGGATTCCATCGTATCGAGACGGTGAGAGAACAGCTCGCGTTGTCGCACCTAATAGTAACCTGCAAAATAAATACCACCGTCTCGTCGCGCTTGAGACCATTCGTGTTCGGATAAGCGTGCTTTTGCTCCTTCGGGGCTCGAATCAAGGCGCATCGCGTGCCTGGATCTCCGGGCTCGCGCCCGGAGCTCGATGCTGCCGCCTCCTTCGGAAGCTCGGAAAAGGCCCCCACATCGTCGGGAGATCCGCTGAAGCGAACACGGATGGTATCGGGAGGCAACACGCTAAAGCGAACACAGGTGCACTTGAGACAGGGGGAGAAGGGCGCGAGGACGCGAGACTACTCCGCTATCCCCTGACACATTTTTAAAAAATCGGATGGAAGGCATTGAAAATCTGAGCCGTCACCAGGTGGCGTCGGCCACGCCCCAGTTTGCGCGCCTGCAGGGAGTGCGAGTCTGGGCTTCCATCTGAATCTCGTCTCGGATTCCCACTCGACGAGATTCGGTGGTGATCGGCTCGGTGCCATCGGCGCGTTGGCACTCGATCTCGAGAGTGAGATTGCGGATCGATCGGGGGGCCCGATTGATCACGTGAGCACGATACCGGTGCTGCACTCGTCCCTGGGATTCGACCGTGCGATGTCCGTCGGGACGAACTTTCAGCCAAGGCTCGATGTCGGCCCAACGATTGTCGTGGTCACTGTGGGGGATCAGCTCGACGACCCCCTCGGAATCGTTGATCGAGGTCTGATACCGTCGGAGGACGTTCAGTCCGAGGAGCCCGACGATGTGCCGACTGCCTCGCATCTTGCCGCAGGGTTCACACACCGAGAACGTAACGCCGTTGTGACGAGAGCCGCCCAGAGAGAGTCTCGACATGACTCCGTATCGCGTGCGTCGCGGCCCCGCAGCCGTCTGCGTGAGAGTCGAAGGGGCGTCGTCACCCGGCATCGCTCCGATCTCGCGGGCAAACGAAGGGGTGAGCGTCGTGTAAGTGGCACCCGTGTCGAATAGAAAGTATACCGAGCGGCCCTCGACCCGGGCCGGCACGATGATGGCGTTGCCACGTCGCTCGAATTCGAGCGTGATGCGTCCATGGACGCGACCGGGGATCCTCGATCCACTGGAATCGGCTGCTCCTCCCTCGCTCTGGAGGGACTCGATCGCAAAGTCGCCCGAGTCCTCTTTGGAGTCGCCTGATGTCGACTCGGGTTCTTCTTCGGTTAGAGTCAGCGCACCGTCGTCGGACTCGGCGTTCGACTCCGAATTATCGCTCGCCCGATCCGAATCACCATCCTCCTGCGAGGACGATTCGTCGTCTCCATCCTCCCCTTCGAACAAATCGATGGCGCCTTCGGCATGTAATCGAGGGGCGTTGTTCGCCCACGTCAGTCCCACGACAACGAGCACGGCGAGCCCGACTGCGATCTGGCGTCGACGATGGCACATCGATGGCTCCGTGGCACCCGATCGAAGATTATCACGCTGCCGCTGAAAGGCCGAGGAGCGAGAGAATGGAAAACCCAAAAACAGCAAAAATCAGAATACCTACACAAGTTGTCACTACGCCCAACACGATGTTCGCGACACTCGCCCAGAATCCGATTTGAGCGAGCGTTTCTCCGGCCTCCGGACTTTCACCGCGCTCGATTTTGTTCAGTTCAATCTTGCCGAGAATGGCTCCCCCGATCGCTCCGATCAACGGAAGGGCAAACCAGGAGGCAATGCCGAGCACGAGGCTGGCGATAGCCATGCCCGAGGGCGAATCCGACGACGAAGAGGAGCCCGGGCCGTGTCCGCCGGCTGCAAGACGAGAGAGAGGACGGTCGACCAGATCGCGACCGAGTTGGAGCCACGTCAGAAAGGCACGCGAGACGAGATAAAACATGAGGAACCTCCTCCTCGAGGCGAGTTCGCGGGGCGACGCGAGTCATGACCGGATACGCGTTGAATGTAGTCCAGAACACAGGGGCACATCAAGTTGCCTCGGCCGACCTCTGGTCGGGCAGGGCCGAACGCAGTCGCGATTCTCCTCCGACGAAATCAATCGACCGATGCCATTGACTTCCAATATCCCCCGATGCGCTTGTCCACGATACGGCCGTATGCGATATACATGTCTCCCCCTGTCAGGGGATGCGCCGTGGAGGTTTTCTACCATCAATTGAGACGGTATGTCGGCTACGACGGAGTCCTCCTCACATTCCGACGACTCTCCACTCGAGGCACCGGAGGCTCGTGATTATTTCTGGAGTGCATGGGAGCTCTTTCGACGCGATCCCTTCGTGCTCGCCCTGCGCATCGGAGTCGATCTCGTGCGATGGGGGCTCTATCTCGTCGGCGTGACGTGGATAGGCGCTCTCCTCGCCTCGCAGTGGAGTGCCCTCCGCGCGACCGGGATGTCGAGCCCCGCCATCCTCCAGCACTTCGTTCGGGACGTGCGTTCGCCCGAGTTTATCGTGGGAGGCACCGTTCTGATGGGAACGCTCGGTTTGACGAGTCTGGCGCTCGATGCACTCGTCTCCGCCGGCATCTGGCATACGATTGCCTCGGGCGTCCGCGACGAGCCCGTCGAGTGGCTCCGCACGTCCCTTCGGGGCGCTGCCCGCGGATTTCCCGACGTCGCACTGCTGCGTCTCCTCTCGTCGGTCGCCCAGTGGACCGTCGCGATCCTCGGATTGACCCTCGCTGTCGGGCTTGTCGCCGGATTCCGTCAGAGCTTTGGGACCGACAGCCTCGGGTTGCAGGTCATTGCCCTCGCCGTTCCGCTGTTTCTGTACGCGATCTTCGCCGCCCTGGTGCGTTTGACTTTCGAAGTCGCTTCGGCCCCCATGTTTGTCGCCGGTCGCTCGGCGGGCGAAGCCGTCGGCGAGGCAGCGAACTTTGCCATCCACCATTTTGGACCGCTCTATCGACTCGTCGTCTTTGCGCTCGGACTGTTCCTGATCCCGCTGGTGGGGTACTGGGCCGTGCTAATGGGACAAAACCTCCTCGGAGGGTCAACGAGGCTGGCACTCGTATTCGGGGGACTCCGGGTCGTTGCCGAACTCGCCCTGGCGCTGTCGACGGGCTTCTTTTCGATTCTCTTCTACGGGGCGCTCTTTACCTACTATGCCCACTCTACGGGACGTCTCGAGCGTCTGCCTCGCCGATGGACCGACCGGTCGTCCGAACGAAACGAGCCCTCCTCGCGCCAACGAACATCGTCTTCGTCGGTGGAAACCTCCTCTTCGCAGGATTCCGGAGAGGGGAATGCTTCGAGTGCGTACGAGGGCGATGAAACACTTTACGATCTCCTCCCCCTGATGCAGGATCACGTCGTCTCGTCGCGTGCCATTCCGGGGCTCGACTGGGACGACCCCGACGAAGGCGGGAGCCCTCCCGACGACCCTTCGTCCGATGACTCGACTGATCGTTCCTCTTGACTGATCGCCCGCCCATGTCCCGATCCGAGACCTCAAGTGCTGAGCTGGATGATCTTCCCGAGACGTGGCGACGCGTCCTGGCCGATCTGGAATTCGAGCCCCGAGAGGAACTCGCGAGTCACGGGGGTCGATTTCAACTCGCTGAAGCGTTTGCCGATCGGGGGTTTTTACGTCTCCTCCTCGACCGCGGGGCGCCGCCGCGCTCGATCTCCGTGCAATCTGCGTTGCCCGTCGACGAGGCACACCGCTCCTCGCACGTCGAGGCCATTCAGCGCGAGTTCGAAGATCTCACCGACCTCGAGTGGGAGGCCCAGCAAGACGACCTCCAGTCGACCCTCGAGGCTGTCACGGACGACGAACTCGCCGAATCCCAACTCGCTCCCTGGCTCCGACGCATCTCGGAGCTTGTCGAGTTCGTCACCTCCGAACGGGGCGAGGGCGAACCCGACTGGTTGACGCGACGTCGGCAAGGCGAGGAAACGGAGCCGAGGGCGGATGCATCCCGGAGAACTGGCCGCGACTCCCGTCGACATACACGAGAGACGAGTGGATCGGACCGACACACATCCGAACCTACCGCCAGCAGCTCACGTCGAGAGAGCGGCGCGCGAGCGCGATCTTCGTCGGACGACGTCTTCGAATCGATCGGCGAAGGACGTAGCGAGGACGTCCTGCGCGGAGGCGACGAGAGCCCATCGGCCCGTGCCTCCGAGGCTCGGCTCGAGAGCTTCGAACTCCAGCTCGACGGGGATTTCGTCGAGTTGGCCGTGCGACTCCAGCGCGACCATGCCGACGACGTCATCGAGCATGTCGGGCGCGCCCTCGCTCACGCTCTCCGCGCCCGCTTCGACGCGTCGGCTCGTCCGCTCAGTCCGAGCGACGTCGAAGCTCGTGGCACCCACGACCCCTCTCGTGACGTGTGCGTTCGAGTCGAACCCAGCGATTGGAGTCGGGAACAAGGCCGTCGTCCCGAGGGACTCGACGAGGATGTTGAGCACTATCTCGAGCGGCTCCAGCGCTTCGACGACCTCGGGGTCTCGATCGGCGAGGCACTCGGGATCGAGGACGACGGCGTAGCTGCTGATGCAAGCACGGAGGAGGACTCCGCCGGTTTGTCGAGTGGGCGTCGTTCGCGAGGACAGATGGATGCGGGGGACTCCTCCCCTCGAAATGCGGGGTCTCCACCTCGCCGATCCAGTGAGCGATCGTCCTCCTCTCGCACCAGCGAGGAGCATCTCTCTCGAGATCCACGAAGTGAGTCGGGCGAGTCGTCGAGCGGACGCGATCGCCGAGAGCGAAGCCGACAAGATGGCCGAGACGAGGATCAGCGGAGGCGCGATGCGACCGACTCGCCGTCGCGTTCCGACGAGACCTCCAGCGATGAAGATGAAATCGTACTCGGCGGGGCCGACTCGTCGCCCGATCCCGAGCCAGCCGAACCGGAGACGGGATTGACTCCGGGCGATTACACCGATCCGAGGCTGATGCGAGACGATGCGACGACCTCTCTAGTCGACGTCGTCCTCCGTCATCCGGGTTACGCTGAGGACAAGATGGGTCACAACCTGTCGATCCTGCTCGGTGTTGACTTTCCCGAAGCGATGGAGCTGGTCGAGACGGCGCCCCGCGTGATCGCCTGGGGCGTCGGTCGCGAGCGCGCCTCCCGATTTCAGCGAGTCATCGAAGAGGCGGGGGGCAAAGTCGTGCTGGTCGAGCCGGATTCCCTTCAGGACGCCCAGCGCTGATCGCTCTCCGAGTGTGAACCGACGTCGCCTCCGCGCTCCTCGACTGGGCGAGCGGAGAGACTTCCTGCCCGAGCGCAAACCTCTCGGGGCCGAGGGTCGGAGACGCTGCGACGATTGGGCACATGTCATTGGGGCAGTCGAAAGACGATCTCGACCCGATCGTTTTCCGAGGGCCGATCGGGATAGCGGATCTGGTTTTGCCCTCGCCCCTTGGTCCCGACCCGGTCTTCGGCCACCTCTCGTTTCTGAAGAAACTGGCGCACGTTTTTGGCGCGGACCTGTGAGATCGTCAGGTTCTGAGTGACGTCGCCCTCGCGGGTAAATCCTTCGATGAAGAGTTGAAACTCGTCGTACTCGGCTGCGATTTTGGCGAGTTCCTCGAGACGTCCTCGACTGCTGGAGCGAATCCGACTCGCTCCCTCGTCGAACAGCCCCGTCACGATGGCTCTCACGCCTCGAGAAACCCCTTTGACGTAGTCGTCTCCCAGTTCGAATTCGAGGTCCTCACGGAGGGATTCGAGGCGCTCCTGAGGATTCATCTTGGCGAGGTGCTCCTCGTATTTGGGTTTGGCCTCTTGTTGAGCTTTCTCAAAGAATTTGGCGGCCTTTTCGGCATCTTGGATGACATCTTCAGGCGACGAAGTCTGAGCTGAAAGCAGAGCTTTGGCCGATTTGAGATAGTTGTTGGCCCGGTTGAAGGTGGCCTGGGCGAATTTGTTTGCTTTCACTCGAAGAGCGCGCTGCTTCTGGGTCTCCGTCTCGTCAATGGTATTTTCGGCCTCGAGCTGTTGAGTACGGGCATCCTCGTTGGCCTGATTGTCTTGGGCCGTGCGAGCCCGGCGCGACTGTTGAGCGCGCATCTTGCTGACGCGCTTCTGGAGGTTCTGAACCTCGTCCTGGAGTTTGTCACGTTCCTGGACGAGACGCTTGAGTTTGGGATTGATCTCGGAAATCTGTTGATTGGCCTTCTCGAGTCGTTTCTTGGAGTTTCCCCGTTTGGCGATCACTTCGGCAGTCTGGTAGGCGAGTTCACCTCGGATCGCCAGATGCTTGGCGCGCTCGAGATCGCGATCGTCGTAGGCATCGAGTGCTGCCCGACGGAGTTTGCGAGACTTGCGGTAGTATTCGCCAGCCCCGGGGGCTTGCTCCACCTTGTTCGCGTCGGGCTGTGAGAGAATGCGATCTAGCTCTTGGAGCTCTTTGGGTTTGGGGGGCGGTTTGCAGGACACGACGAGAAAGGCCATCGACAGGATGAGCCCTCCGCTCGACAGCAGGGACGACAGGGTACGTGTCATCGATGTCTCCGACATGAGCGTCTGAAACGATACGGCGATCACTCGAGGCCACGGGCTTTGTCTAATCCGATCCCCCTCGGGCGGAGGACATGATGCCACCGCCGGAGGAGATGTCCATCGAGGGGAGCGCGCGCTCTCAGCCTTGCTGGAGCTTGTCGAGTTCGCGCTTCAGCTCCTCTTTGCGCTCGCGGAGTTGCTCGATTTCATCCTCGAGCGTGGGGATCGTCTCTTTCTTGCGCTTGTAGTAATTCTCCTCCTGTTCTTGCGCGGTCGCCTCCAGCTTCTTGCGGGTGATGAGC
>JAQCND010000117.1 GCA_028274765.1 Bradymonadaceae bacterium | reverse complement strand
TCCAGCTCGATGTAGCTCTCGATATGTTGAAGTTCGTCCCGGAGACTCGTCTCGTCCTCGTGTGAGAGCGTATATCGGAGAAACTCGGCGAGGTCGAGCGTCAGCTGACGAGCGCGAACGGCATCGGTGCGGATCAGATGGGCGAGTGTGTTGAGAATATTGAATAGAAAGTGGGGCTGGACTTGGTACTGGAGCGCCTCGAGACGGGCCGACCGGATGATGTCGCGGGAGGTCTGCACTTCGCGTCGCGCCCATTCGAGTTCGCGAAACAGTTTCAGCAGACCGACAAACACCGACACGCCGATCGCGTTGGCAGCGATCTTGGCGGCGTGCAGCTCGACATGGCCCGCCAGTCGCATGGCTTCGGCCGGCTCGAGCACCGCAAACAGGCCTCCGAGGCCGAGATGGTAGCCGAGCTGAATGACGACGGCCCCGCACACCGCCGAGGCCATGCTCGTTCCGTAGCGCCGACTCCACAGCGCCGCGAGTCCCCCGTTGAGGACGCTGGCCGCGACGACATAGAAGGGGTAGGCGACGGGACGAAACGCCGTGACGAGACCGGCGGCGAGTCCGACGATCGGTCCGACCCAAACGCCGCCGAGGTATCCGGCGACGATGATCCCGACCATGCGGACGTTGAAGCGCAACCCATCGATCTCGAAGCCCAGAAAGACGCCCCAGATGGCCAGCACGCCGAGCACGGCGATCAGAAACAGGCGGCGGCGCAGCGAGGCGTCAGACCCTGTTTTGCCGAGCCAGACTTCGGCGGGACGCGCCATCAACATCACGAGTGCGGTGCCGACCAGTACCGACACTTTCTCGAGGAGGCGGATCGCAAGTTCGAGAGCTTCGACGGTCACGACGATGGGATGGCGGAGGGAATGCCTCGGATGGAGCCCACACAAAAAAACGGGCGGCGCCGGAGCGCCGCCCGCTGACGTGTGGCAATGGTCACCGCCCATGCCGGTGTTGAGGATGGGCCGTACAACCCTGTGTTTAACCAGGTGGGCACCATTTGACGGCCTTCGACCTTCGCTCTTGGAACGCAAGAGGCATGACCTATCTCCGCCAGGGACGGTTCCCTGCTTTTTTGATGTGGGGCCTTTTAGCCCGTCTCTCACGAACAGGGCAGTGACCAAACTCGGTGTCTCGCATGAGAGGAGGACACATGATGTCCTTCTCCCTGACGCATTGGCTGATCATACGGACACTCGCCTCGAAGGCAAGGCCATTTTCTCCGATCGTACTCGTTGATATGCTACCGTTCGTCTCGAAACGAGTGCAGAAGCGCGCGGAAGAGTTCGAGATCGGGATCGATCGGAATTGAGGCCAAGGGGCCTTCGAGCACGACGAGACACGGGGCTCACTTGCCGACGCAGAATTCGCTGAAGATGCGTCCCAGAATGTCGTCGGTCGAGACGTGGCCGACGATCTCGCCGAGAGCATCGAGCCCCTCTCGGAGATCGAGGGCGATGAATTCGGGCTCCATGCCCTGTCGGACGGCTCGCCGCCCCTGTTCGAGGGAGTCGATGGCCTCGCGCACCGATTCGAGGTGGCGCGCCCGGCTCAACAGGACGCCCTCGCCCGAGGTCAACTGCTCGCCGAGATCGACGAGCTCGTCGGTGAGTGCCTCCAGTCCTTCGGGGTTCTCGTCGTCGGCAAAGGAGGTGTCGACGACGCGATCGAACGACTCGACGAGTTCGCGATCGACGTCGGTGAGCCCATCGTCGAGATCGGTCTTGTTGACGATGACCACGGAGGCGACGGGGTCGTCGCGCAGCTCGCGCAATTCCTCGCGCTGTTCGTCACTCAGCGCTCGACTCTGATCGACCACCCAGACGACGAGATCGGCTTCCTCCTGGAGTTCGCGACTCCGCTCGATGCCGATGGTCTCGACCTCGTCGGTCACCCC
>JAQCND010000111.1 GCA_028274765.1 Bradymonadaceae bacterium | reverse complement strand
TGCACTGAAAGCAGTGGCCGCCGTGCCAGCCGAATCCGACGCGGTCGCCCTCGTCCCAACCTTCGACGCCGTTGCCCACGGCGTCGACGATTCCGACGACCTCGTGGCCGGGTACTCTCGGGTACTCGATGCCCGGCATCATGCCCTCTTTGACGAAGGCGTCGCTGTGACAGATGCCACAGGCTTCGACGTCCACGCGGAGCTCGTCGGCTTCGGGGTCGGGAATGTCGCGCTCGACAAGCTCGAAATCGGCACCGGGTTCAGGGACTTCAATAGCTTTCATCGACATGTATAACCTCCAGGGGGTCGAAGACAATCGAAATGCACAGCACACATTGAAAGCATCCTCAATATCCTCACGAATTCGTGAACCTCAACCGCGCCTCCACTCATCCCCGAGGGCAATCGCATTCGAACCACGTCTCCCCAGATATGAGCAGGCCGGGAGCCCACTTCCGGAGGAAGTGCAAGGGCGCTCCAGAAGGCGGCCAAGCTTCACGCATGACGCCCCTTGGGAGCGTCTTGATATGTCCATGATATGCCTGTGCGTCTGTGATGTGAGCCCCCTTGCTGACCGATCGACAAGCAACTCTTTTTTGAGAGGAGCGGGGCGATAAGACGTACTCCGAAGGGAGGAGCGTCTCGTCGTGTCGTTGATACGTCCAATGCGATCGCTCCGACTCCTCCCCCCGAACCATGATGACGTCATCTCGGATATGAATGAGCACGTCGCCGGGGTTGGGCTAGCGACGGCCGTGTGACTACTCGTTGGGAGGAGCCAAGCGACCACCGTCTCTCATCGCCAGACGTCGAAGCCGGGGACGGCGGAGCGTTCGTCGAGACAGGCTTGCAAGAAGACGGCCAGTCCCAAATCGCCGGTCCAGAGTGAGTACCAGCCGCGGTCGAACTCGTCGTGGATGTCTTCGTACTGGTCGATGGCATACATGGCGAAGTGGCGGGCGCGCTGGAGCCATCCCGATTCGCCGGTTTCCTCCCATGTCTTCAGGAGAGCGAATCCGTTGCCGGAGGTGCCGTGGCATAGTCCGTGGCCCTTGGCGAGAGGACCGGCTCGCCAGATGAGTCGTCCGGCGCGATTCATCCAGGCTTCGAGTTCGGCGGGGGCGTCGTCGGGAGCCGCGGCGAGCGACCAGACGACACCGGGCGCGCCGTGGCACCACTGGACGAGGTGAGCGCCTCTCGCGCCGACGATGGGGGGCCAGTTGGCGACCGCCTCCGATTCGTCGACGAGGGCCAGACGTCGGGTGAGTTCGGTGGTTCGGTCCAAGAGGCTCTCGCGGCGGGAGGGCTCGAGCAGGTCGGCGCCCCGGAGGAGAGCGTAGAGATTGCCAAACTGTCCGTGGCAGGCGCCGACGTACTGCTGGGCGTCACCGTAGAGATGCTGGGTCCAGAGGTGGCAATCCATCGTTCGATTCCACTCCCAGCGCGACCAGAGTCGGTCGATGTCGGCACGGTATCGCTCGGCCCACGCATCGTCGTCGGTCCATCGATACATCTGGAGCGCCGCCAGCGCCGTCCCCGGCACGCCCCACATCAGCTCGTCGGCGTCGGAGGTTCGATTGGCCTCGATGGCGTCGGCGAGTCGATCGGCTACCTCGTCGGACTCGGTGTGCCCCCAGCGGGCCAGCAGGAGTCCGACCGTTCCGGTCAGCAGGGCAGGTTGGGGCTCCTCGCGCTCCCGGTAGCGCTGCTCGACTTCGTGGAGGGCCTCACCGATGTCGACGTCGGGCGAGGGCGCACCGTGGCGGTCGAGATGGGCCAGTGCCGTCCACACGCCGGCCGCCCCGCGATACTGGGGCCACATCGGTCGTCGGCGGCGTGGATCGTCGCGGACGTGAGGCGGCCAGCCGACGCCTTCTCGGGTCGACTGGACATCCTCGACGATGGTGTGGATCGTCGAACGGGCCCGGTTGGGATCCCAGCCGATGCGCTCGAGCGGCTCGTGCCGATCGGGTTCGAAGAGGGGGTCGGGGAGTGGCATGGGGGTCGGGGGATGGAGGGTAAGACGTCACTCTCTCGTCTGCCTCGAGCGCATCGGGACGAGGGCCCCGGCCACCACGAAGCAATGTGGATGTCGAGTGAGCGACTGTACTTACAGGAAGACATTTTGGATACGATTGGCTTCTTCATCGCTGCATCGAAACACGATGGGCCAATAGCGGTGCTTGAAATAGATCTTGGTGTAGGAGGAAAAGAGGCCATTGACGTGTTCGATGGATGTGACGTGCGATGTGCTCGTTGTGCGTTTTTTGGACCATATGGACGGAAGCCCCTTTTCGGCGATGATGTATTTCCTCGTGATTGTGTATACGGTGAATAAGCTATAGAGGTAGCCAATGACATTGAATCCCGCCTTTCCCTCGAACAGGATGTCGTTCTGTTGTTGACGTTTCGACATATATGGGATCTCCCGATATTGAAGCGAGCAGATATTCGGCCATACCTCGAGGTATGGTGTTCGAGTCGTTCCGATTCCCCTGACACCGGTATGCGTGTTCGACCGATGTTTGAAGGTGAACTGTAAAGGTACGGGATATACTCGAGAACCGTCAAGCTGAGGTTAATTCACTCCTCCCGGCAGGGAGTCGCTCAGCGACTTGCCGGCGGGCCGCCGGCGTTCCAGAAAACAGAGCTCTCACCGGATTGACCTACGGGTCGTGATTGCACTCCCCCGACGGTGAAACCCGTTCGTGTTTGGATAAGCGTACCTCCGCCCCTTCGAGACTCGAATCGAGGCGCATCGCGCGCGTCGATCTCCAGGCTCACGCCCGGAGCTATATGCTGACTCTCTCTTGGGAACTCGGAAGACGGATGCGACCTCGGGGAGCGTACGCCAACACGAACATGTGTGCGGTGAAACCTCGAACTGGACGAGCTCTCCGCTTATCGTCTCCGATCTGATCCGTCCAGCAACAGTCACACGCGACTCCGAACCCATCTGGGAGGGTATTTTATCTGGTGGGGACAGTCGCGTCGAACTTGCACGATTTCGGCGACATGCTTTATGTGTTTATCGTGAACAACGTGTTCAGAGCATTTTGAACACTCGCTCCATGTCCATCCTTCAGAATTTGACTTTCCTCGTATCGACTCTCTCTTAGAGAAGGGTCGGCGAGACGATTCGATGTCGAAAACACTCTATCAGAGGAGACGCAATATGCGCAGGACACTCGGTATGATGGCGTTGGCGGGGCTGTTGGTGGCCTTTGGCACGGGCTGTGAAAAGCAAGGTCAGTCCGGAGGCCAGGCCGAAGCTGAAGAACCCTCCGGCGAAAAGAGCGGCGACAAAGAGCAAGGTTCGGCCAAAGGCGAGTCCGGCAGCGAGCACCCGGGCGATGAACATGCCGGCGACGAACACCCCGGCGACGAAAAGGGCAATGAGCATCCGGGGGACGACCACTCGGGCAACGAGCACGGCGGTGATGAGCACGGCGGTGACGAGCACGGTGGCGAATCCCACGACGAGGGCGATGTCTCAGCCCAAGACATCATCAAGGGGACGAAGTCGTACGTCTCTAATCAGGCGTCGGACGGTATCTTCACCATCGAAGACCCGAAGCAAGACGGCAAAGAGCTCAAACTAAAATTCGTGAAGGTTCACGAACCCGTCCGCAAGATGGAGGGCAAGGGTTACTTTGCCTGCACCGATTTCCATGTCAAAGGGAACGAAGACAAGCTCTACGACCTCGACTTCTGGATGAAGTCCAAGGATGGCAAACTCGAGGTCACCAAGCAGAAGATCCACAAGCACCCGGCCAAGAAAGATGGCGAGTGGGTCAAAAAGGCGCGATACACGTTCAAAGACGACGAGGTTGTCGAGTTGAACTGACGTTCCTCGTCCGACAGTCGCATGTCGAGAGGCCGCCGTGAGGGATCGCGGCGGTCTTTTTTTGTCCCATTGCCCTGTCGAGACATGTAATTCGCCCGCCATCCGAGTTGTCATGTGAGGCAAGCTGGCGGTCCAGGGACCTCGTCGTCCCGCCAGGCCCTCGAAATCACCCGCTATCCGCACGGATTCACTGGGCAAGCGGCCGGGAGCCGGCAGTCCCGGGCATCATCACGCATGGCTCGACATGGCCTCGGCCTCCAGAACTCTCGACTGGCGATTTCGAGGGCAAACCGCTATATGTGCCAAATCGATGCGATGGAGATTACGGATGGATGCATTTCGACCCCAGTGAGTCGCCATGTTCGAGCCGATCGAGTCCTTCGCGCTGACCGTCGTCGCCCTCTTCGTCAAGATATGGGGGGTCGCCATCTTCCAGGGTATCTATCGTGCACGAAGCGACCAGTTTACGCGCCGCGAAGACGCCGAAGTCTTTGGAGACGGAGAGGTCGCCGAGACCGACCCGCTTCCGGTCGATCGTGCCCAGCGAGCCCTCCGCAACGACGTCGAAAATATCCCGGTTTTTTTGTTTCTCGCCTGGTCGTTCGTGACGCTCGACGTCTGGCCAGCCGCCACTCCCTATTATTTCAGCGTCTTCGTGGTGGCTCGCACCGGCCACAGCATTTCGTACATCCTCGGCACACAGCCCGCCCGGACGATCAGCTACACCCTCGGGCTCGCCGTCAGTATCGCGCTGTCTTGGCACCTCGTCTCGGCCATCGTGTTGGGGTGAAGTGAGTGCGGGCTCTCGCGTGGCAAGGGCGCATGATGAGCCGTGACGTTTCGGGCTTTTAAACATCGAGAGCCAGCAGTCACTGACTTATAGTTTGAGTCCTTTTGGGGAAGGCTCAGAGGTTCAGCAATTCGTGCCAGTACTCGCCGACCGCCTTCCAGCTCGGCCGGTCGTAATAGATCCCGTGATCCGGCGCCTCCGGGTCGAGCCCCCGCAGATAGATGTAGAAGCATCCGCCGAACCGCTCGTACGCCTCCTCGTCGGAGATGCCAAGCATCTTGACCACGGCGATCGTATAGAGCCTCGCCTGGAGGGCGTAGTGGTCGCGGACGTCGGTCGTGACGGCCTCTGGCGCGTAGGATTCGAGGAGATTGCTCTTCCAGTCGGCGAAATACACCCGGCCGTCGTGTTCGAGGAGCACGTCGATTTCGCCGGTGATGAATCCCTCGTCGACGGTGATGTCCGGGGCGTGGGGTTCGTTCCAGTCGGGATGATTGGACTGGGGGATCGGATAGTCGAAACCGACCTCGCATCGGTGGCGATCGACCTCGGCGATGCAGTCGAACCGGGGCCCTGAAGGCGGATCGATGGGGACGGTGAGCGCGCGGTAGACGAGACGCTCGCAGTCGAGGCGATGGGGCTCGGCGACGCCGTAATCTCGCATCGTCTTGCGGACCAGCCCCCCCACCTCGGGGCGCTGGCGCCATTCGTCGAACGGCTCATCGGCGACGACCTCGTAGTCGAACCGCTCCAGCCACTCGTGCAAAAGCGAGCCGGTTTGACGGCCGGGCGGCGGTCCGTCGACGTCGGTGACCCAGTCGTCGGTCTCGAAGACGTCGTCCTCGCGACTCTCGCCGTCGGCGTCGTCGCCGACCACCTGACTGTGCTGTTCACTCCCTGATTCGAGCCCAGAAAACGAGGTGATGCGCAGTGTGTTCGCTCGGCGTCGGCGTCGAAACCAGCGATCGGAGCGACGCTCCAGATGGGTCGGCGGTGGCATCGACCAGTCGTCGAGGACTCGAGCGGGCGGCTCGACCCGGCGTTGCTTCGAGTCCAGCCCCGTCGACACCGTGCGAATGTCGAAATATCGATCCGGGTAGCCGTCGGGAAGCTGCGAGACGATGGCATCGAGCCGCTCGACAACGGGACGATATCGCCCCTTGATCTTCTTGTCTCGATTGGTGTCGCCAATCGTCGGAGGCGCATACGGGAGATAGACCTTCGAGCGAGCCCGCGTGATGGCGACGTACATCAGCCGCTGGGAGGCGTGGCGATAGTGGACGTTGCCGCGCGCTTTCTGGTCGTCGTTCATGGCGCGGCGGCTCAAAAATCGTACCTTCTGGCCGCCGGGCTCCCGATAGGTCCGCTTGGCCTTTTTGCTCTTGCCAAAGCCGCCGTAGAGGAAGACCAGCTCCGCCTCCAGCCCCTTGCTCTTGTGGATGGTCATGATTTGGACGGCCTCCTCCTCGCTCTCGAGCCGCTGGAGGTCGGCGTCGTCGCCCTCGGGCTCCGAATCGCCCTCGATGTAACCGTGCAGCAGGCCCAGCAGTTCGTCCAGATCGCGGTCCGAACGGTGCGAGGCACGAGTGAGGACTTCCAGAATGTGGCGGTAGTTGGTCAGGGCGCGGTCGTTTTTGTTGAGGAAGACGGCTCGGCGCAGGAGACCGCTCTCCTCGAGGAGGTGCTGAAAGAGTCGCTCGAACTCCCGGTCGCGCGCCATGCCGTTCCACTTGCGGAGCAGACGCTGGGGCGCTCGCGTCCCCTCGAGGTCATCGAGCGATTCGAGCTGGTCGAGCGAGGCCGCAAAGAAGGGGGTCATGTAGGCCTGAAACCGGTGCGAACGATCGTCGGGCTGAGCGATGGCCCGGAGCATCTTGAAGACGTGGCGTGCCTCGTCGGTCTGGAAGAGGCCGGGTTTGCGGTAGAACGCGTAGCGGACGCCGCGCTCACGGAGGGCGTCGCCGAACTCCTCGCCCCGATTTTGCTTGGGCGTCAGCACGAAGATGTCGTTTGCCTGGATCGGTCGCCGCCCCTGGCCGTCTTCAGTCGGCACGTACAGGGTACGTTCGCCCTCGACGATGCGGGCGATCTCGTCGGCCATCGACTCCCGGACGGCTCGCCGCATGTCGCCGACTCGGACACTCTCGTCGGGGGAGGGCGCAGTCAGGGAGACGAGCTCGATCGCCGACTGGGGCTGGCCCCGCTCGTCCTCCAAAAAGAGGTCCGGCTGCCCGCAGTCGACCGGATGGTCGTAGGTGATGTCGTCGTGATCGAAGAAAGGAGCGGGCGCGCGCTGGTCGAAGATGGTGTTGTAGGCGCCCACCAGTGATTCGGTCGAACGGTAGTTTTCACCGAGTACCAGCGGCGACGGGTCCTCGCCGGTCACGAGCCGAGCCGCCTCCAGATACGCCCCCACGTCGGCCCCGCGAAATCCGTAGATCGCCTGTTTGGGATCGCCGATCAGATAGAAGATGTTGCGACCGCCGCTCTCGTGGAAGATGCGTTTGAAGATTTTCCACTGGAGGGGATCGGTGTCTTGGAACTCGTCGATGAGTCCGTAGCGGAAGCGGTCGCGGATCGATTCGACCAGCTCCGGTCCTTGCGAGTCCTCGAGGCTCTCCCAGACCAACTCGAGCATGTCGTCGTAGACGTAGACGCCCTCGGATTGCTTAAAATCCCGGAACCCCCGATCGACGACCGGCCGAAAGGTCTGGAGGACGGCCGTCTTGAGGTAGTCGGTGCGCTTCTTGTCGCCGAGGTCTCCGCGCCGAGCCTCCTCGAGCAGCGTGCGTCGGGTATCGTCATCCAGTCGGGGCCGGAGTTGTTCGCGCCCGCCCTGGAGTTCGTACAGATGGCTCCGCAGGTCGTCGATCGAGGCGTCGACGTTGAGCCACGCCTCCAGCCAGGGCCGAAGGTCGGGATCGGTCGAGAGGGTCGTGCGGAGCAGTTCTTGAAAGCACCGCTCGAAAAGCCGCGAGGCCTCGGCGTGTTCTTCGTCGAACAGCCGCCGGTTCTCGAAGGCGTACTCCGAGAGGAGTCGCTGACAGAACCCGTGGATCGTGTAGATCGGCGCCCGGTCGAAATCGTAAATCGCCTCGCGAATCGTGCGCGCCTCCTCCTCGCCGAGCGTCCAGTGGGCCTCGGCTTCGGCCAGTGCGTCCTCGGGCTCGTCGCCCGTCTCGCATCGCTGGGCGATGTCGCGGAGCATCGCCCGGATGCGCTCGCGCAGCTCCGAGGTGGCCCGCCGCGTGAACGTCACGATCAAAATGTCGTCGATGCGCAGGGAGGCGGGCCCGTCGAGCAGGAGTTCGACGACGAGTCGCTCGATCGTGTAGGTCTTGCCGGTACCCGCCGAGGCCTCGATGACGGCGTGGTCGTCGAGGTCGATCTCGGTCAGCACCTCCGGCTTGGGATAGCGAATGGTCATCGGGACTCCTCCCCCGTGTAGAGCGGTCCGAGGCGCCGTCGAATCCAGGTGTCGACGGATGCGGTCACGCGAAACGACGTGGCATCGTCGATGGGGCCGTAATCGTACGACCCGGACTTGTAGGGGTTGTTGACTTTGCTCGTGACGAGTGACTCGAAGGAGGGGGCACCTCCCTTGTCGACGTACTTGTCGACCTGTTCGATCGGCATCAGATAGTCGTGCACGCGGCTGAAGAGATCGGTGATGATGCGGGCGAGAATGGCACGAGCCCGCTCGGGCTCGAGGGGCGGAAGCTCGCGGACGTGATCGTCGGTATCGCTCGGGCTTGTGAGCCCGTCGGTCGGATCGAGGACGACTCGCGGCTGACCCGACGTGGCCTTGATGTCGGCGGCGGCGACGGCCAGATAGCTGACGTAGCCCCGCACGAAGTAGCGCGCACCAGGATCGTCGGAATCGACCATCGTCACGAACGTGCCCTCCGGAGTCAGCACTTCGGTCGAACCGTACACCTCGGCTCGAATCGGCTCGTCGAGCTCGAGCTGATCGGCGAGGGCGTCGAGCCGGAGTTCCAGAGCCGGATGGGTTTCGCGCCGCTCGCCCGGGGCTCGCCCGAACCCGACCGATCGAAGCGGACGAGTCAGCGCAATGCGGTGGGTCTCGAGATTGGCTCGCCATCGGCGGAGGGTCTCCAGATGGGCCGTTCGCGTCCCGTCGAAGAAGACGCCGGTGGGGATGTCGCCGCGCAGCATTTCACGCCGGACGCACTGCCGGTAGATCGCCTCGAGATCGGCCTCGGAGAGAGGTTCGATCAGCGCGCGGCGAAAGACCTCTCGGAGGAGACTCGTCTCTTGGAGTCGGTCGAATGCCAGCGGTTCGACGTCGACCTCCAGCGGTCGTTCGCGCGTGTCGTCTCGCATCCCGAGCACCGCTTCCGCCCCGCCCTGGAGAGGACTGGTCAGAAACTGACGGAGGTCCCACAGCGAGACCTCGAGTTCGGGTGCGCCGGGCGTGCCGCTCTCGTCGCGTATCATCAGGGTCGGAGGCGGCGGATCGGAGGCGAGTTCGGGGAGTTCGAGCAGATTGCGAAGGCGTCGCCAGTCGCTGGCTGCCAGCTCCGCCTCGAGCTGGTCGAGGGTCGGAAAGTCCTCGCCGTATTCGGCACACTGGGCGAGCAGGTCGTCGCGCAGGCGATCGAGCCGCGCCTCGCGGGCCGCCTCCCGGTCGAAACTGACATATCGCTCGCGTCCATCGTCGTCGGCCTCGGGCCTGGCGTCGTCCGGGTCGTCCGACGTCTCCGAGGCCAGCTCGTCGAAATACGTCTCTCGGTCGTATCGTCGCAGCGGATGGTGAGTCGTACAGTCCTCGGGATCGACCTCGAACAACTCCAAGACGTGTTGCAGCTCCCGGACGACCGACGAGGGTTCGCGCGATTCACCGGTCGAGGGATCGCGAGCCACCCACGAGGCATAGAGGCGCTGCCGCGTCGAGATCAGCGTCTCGAGAAACATGTAACGATCGCGGTCGCGTGGACCGACGTCGCCGGGTTGCCACCGGGCCGTCCGGAGGTCGAGCGGCGTGTTCGGATCCGACGACGGGAAAGTCTCGGCGCCGAGTCCCGCCGCAAAGACGTACTGAAACGGGATCGGACGCATCGGCAGAAAGGAGGAGACGACGACGCCGTCCGCCAGATACTGACCGCGCCGCACCTCTAGCTCCTCGAGCCCGCTCCGGACGAATTCACGCGCTGCCCGATAGCCGATCGCGTTGTCGGAGAGTTCACGGTCGGCCAGTTCGGTCACCACCCGACGACACTGGAGGAGCGTCTGGCGATCCTCCTCGTCAGTCGGGGCGACGTAGGTCTCGATCGCCTCCGCGATCACTTCGCTCCACTCGCTCAACGACAGTTCGGCCTCGCGCAGGAACTGAACGTCCTCGATCAGCGAGCGCGCCACGGTCACCAGTCGACTGGCGCTCTCCCACTGGTCGGGTGGGATTTCCTCGGGGAGATACTCGAAGTCGCCGAACTCGAGGGTGCGCGCCCGGTCTCGAGCGTCGCGATCCCCCATGAATTGTCCGGCCAGCAGGCGTTTGAGTCCCTGATCCCAGTTGAAGGCGTCGACATCCTGATCGAGGTACGTCTCGCCCTGGTCGTCGTGGTCGGCTCCTCGCACGATGTTTAGCTCGTCGCACCACTCGATCCAGTCGTCGGCGTCGGCTTCGGGCCAGCGAGCGATGACGTTGGGATGGACCAGCAGCCGGAGCAGCTCGCTCCGCCGGAAGTCGCCGGAGGGGAGTGACAGCAGCAGGTCGATGGCCTCGAGCACGCCGCTCTCGCCGCTGGCGGGGAGGTCGACGACGTTGTAGGGAATGTCGTGGATGCGCTCGAAGACCGACTCGAGCTGGGCAATATACTCCTCTTTTTGGTGTTTGTTGACGACGACGGCGATCTCGTTGAACGTCAGCTGTTCACCGCGACGCGACGCCTCTTGCATGATCGACCAGATTTCATTGGCGATCACTTCGACTTCGCGCCGGATGCCGGTGCAGGCCAGAAACTGGAGGCTGTCGTCGGCCTCGGCCGGCGGGCGTCGAGGTTCCTCGCGCGGCATCAGCGGGTCTTCGTCGGCCTCGGGGTCTTCGGTCTCCGCCTCTTCGGGCATGCGAGCGAAGATGTCGTGCTGGACGCGCTGCAGCAGTGAGTCGCCATCCTCGAAGGGATCGCGAAAGACGTTCTGGATGCGGTCCTCGGCGAGTCGCTCCAGCATCCGAACGTGATCGCGGCCGGGACGTCCCCACATGCGGAGGGCCGGGTTTTCGCCTTCGGGCGTCCAGAATTTGTCCGGCTCGTGTTTGTCGAGCAATCCGCCCTCGACCGGCTGACTCGAGAGCAGATATTGTTCCTCGTCGCGGCGGCCGGTGCGCAGGTCGGCCCAGTATGCACCGCACGGATTGAGACAGTAGTAGTGAATGTCGCAGTGCTCGGCGATTCCGTGCAGAATCGAGTCGTAGACGGTCGAGACGTACGAGAGCCCGAAGATGTGGAGCCGGTCGGGGAGGTCGAGCTCGTCGGCCGGAATCGTCTCGAACCACTGGGGCAGCGTCCGGTAGCGCAGGCCCGTCTGCTCGGGCAACTGCTCCGAGAGCAGTCCGCTTTCGCCAAAGAGTGCGCGCCACGTCTGCTTCTGCCAGCGTTCGACCTCTCGATATCGATCGGCGACCTCCAGGTGGGGCCGATCCATCACCGTCTCGCCATCGGCCCATTGTTCGAGCATCTCCGGACGCGCGTAGCTATATTTTTCGAAGAGATCGGCCAGGCGACCGGCGAGCTGGAAGCGACGAAGTTCTCGGCGCTCGTCGATATCGGCCGCGACGGCATCGACTCGAGGCGACTCGGCCGTCTCGAGGTAGTCTCGCACGGGCTGCATCGTCGACCCGGCCCGGAAGGAGCCGTCGCCGAGGAGTTCGAAGATCGCAGAATGGAGGTGACCGCGAGTCAGCACGCGGGCATCGGCGTAGGGTCCGTCGTCGGGAAGTCGACCGATCAGAAAGGTGCGGAGGCGGTCGAAGTCGAGATTGGCCGCGATGCCGAGGCGTCGCGACAGCTCGAGTTCCAGGTGGCGCTTGAGGTTCCAGTTGGGCACGACGACGTGGGTCGGCTCCAGGGGATCGCGGGCTGCGTTCGGAGCGTGATCGAGACTCCAGGCCCGGAGCGCGGCCTCCGGGGTCTCGAAGCGATGCGTCTCCCAGAGCGGACGGCCTCCGGCGAGGACAAGCGCGAGCGCGTCGGTGAGATGTTCGAGTCGATTCGAGTACCAGACCTCAAACATGGAGCATGTATCGTCGGGCTGGAAGGGGCTCGCCGAAAGTAGACGCAAAGAGCGAGGGAGGTCGAGAGGGCGACGGACGTGATACGACGAATGGCGCCGCACATCGAGCCGCGGCCATGCGCCGAGTCGTCTTATAAGACGATGGCTCATCCGGTTCAATTGTTCATGATTGTCCTCGTGTCGATGTGCTGTGAGTGCGATATGAGCAATTGTGCGGTCGCGGGGGAGCCTCGGAGGACAACGTCAGCATCGAGCGATCGGCGGCCTCTTCGACGTCGAGGACCTCCCGGTTCGAGCAATACCAGACGTTTCATATCGATCGTGCCGGTTGTCGCCCCGACATCCAACGTCTATGATCCGGGTACAGGCCCGATCGCGATCGATACGCGATCATACTCATGTCGTCGGGCACGGAAGTGAGACGGTTCGATCGTTGAATGAAATATTTGCTCGAGCGTCTCATGTTGTGACGAGGTGAGTGAGAGGCCTCGTCCTTTCGGTTGCTCGACAAACCGGAAAACGCCGACTCGAACGACTTCAAAGCGGGAGTTTTCACATGTTTGGACAAAACTTGCCCGACCCGGACGACGAAGACCTCGATGC
>JAQCND010000104.1 GCA_028274765.1 Bradymonadaceae bacterium | reverse complement strand
CTCGTCGAACTCGTCGTCGTCGGGGATGGCGACGTCGAACCCGAGTCGCTCGAGCATGGTGTAGAACGCATGGCGGAGGCTCGGGGCTTCGAGTCGGCGCTCGAGACGAGCCTCCTCGTCGCCGTCCATCTCGACATACTCGAGGACTTCGGGGCGTTTGATGCCGCTCAGAAACTCGACCTCGCGGAACTGAATCGACTGAAAGCCACTCGCCGGCTGGAGCGCCGAACGAAACGCCAGAAAGTCGCGGGGGCGCATCGTCTCCAGAATGTGAATCTGCTGGACGAGCAACTCTTCGATCTCGATGACGCGCTCGACCAGGCGGGAGGCTTCGTAAACGTCGTCTTCCCCCATCAACGATCGGATGCTCTCGAGCTCGAAGATGATCTCCTTGAACCAGAGCTCGTACGCCTGATGGATGGTGATAAAGAGAAGTTCGTCGTGGGCGGGGGGCTCGCTCTCGGGATTCTGGAGGGATGTCAGCTCGGGGACGTTGAGGTACGAGCCGTAACTCAGTGCCTCGTCGTCGAATTCGGTGGCATCGCCATCCGAGGTATGAAGCGGGCACTCGGAGGCATTGTCGTCGGCGTCAGTCATGGCACTCCGAAAGTAAGTGGTCGATGGGGGCGACGAACAAGTCGGCGAGTCCTTCGAACAGCGCGGCGAGTTCATCATGGTTCTGAATACTCGGACTCTCGAGGGCGCGAGCCCGTCGCATCTCGATCTCGTCGAGCGAGGCCTCCAGCGCGCCGCTGGCCCGAAACGCTTCGGTGATCTCTTCGATATCCGCCGAGGTCACGGCCCCTCGTGGTCGCTCGAGCAGCCCCAGCAGCTCGTCGACTCGATCGTCGGAGACGCGCTCGGCAAAATGGACGACGAGCGCCGATATTTTCCCCTCGCGCAGATCGTTGCCCGGCTGTTTGCGTCCCTTGTCACCGTAGAGGTCGAGAATGTCGTCTTGGATCTGAAAGAGCACGCCAAGCTGGGTCGCAGCTCGTTCGATGGCCTCGATCCGATCGGATGACGCTCCACAGAGCTGGGCGGCCCCGGCTAGGGCCAGCGAAAAGAGCCCGCCCGTCTTTCCCTCGACCATGCGAAAGTAATCGTCCCGATCGGTGTTCTGGTGCGTCATCAGGAGGAATTCGCGCTCTTGCCCGTCGATGACGCGCACCATGTCGCGGACGAGGCGCTGGACGAGCTGTCGGTGGGTGCGATCCGAACACTCCAGACGATCGAGAAGCGAGATCGGCCAGTAGAGCATGGCGTCTCCGGCATTGATGGCCCGCGCTTTGCCGAAGCGCTTCCAGACGGCCGTCTCATCGCGTCGCGTCGCGTCGCCATCCTGAATATCGTCATGGACGAGCGTGGCGTTGTGCAACAGCTCGCAGGCTGCTCCCAGGGGAATGACCCGTGTGGGCGACGTATCGAGGGTCTGAGCGATCGCCAGCGGGATGACGGCCCGCAGACGCTTGCCGCCCGTCTGCATGTGATAGTCACACATCTCGATCAGTGGTGAGCCCTCTGGGGTCTCCCGACGTATCGTCTCCGCGACGAGCTCGAGCACGTCTTCGGCATACTGGTCTCGAAGTGTCGTGAGTCGTCGACGCATGAGGTCAAAGTACGTTCCAAGGAGTACGCGGAGGAGAACAACCACCCGCTCGATGGCATAACACGGGGCTGGGGCAGTCGCCAACTCGAATCTCGCCCCGTTTGTCGGAGGACTACGAGCGGCTGAGCCCCGGACGATAGCCCGCCGATCAGGTGTATGTTCCAGCGCGGCACGCACGCGACCCTCGGACCGTCCTCGAAAAAATTGCACGGGACGGCGACGGCGCTACGATCACACGTCCGCGGCCCATCCCGACGTGGGCTCGAAGCAGGACGTGAATCGGGGTCGACATGGAGTTCGAACGAGCCTCGGAGGTAGCAATCGTGACGGATCGAGACATGCAGCGCATCGCATTCTGGGTGGGTTGGACAGCGATCGGACTCACATGGGGAGGATGTGCCGAATCGAACCCCCATGTTCAATCCCAACCAGTGCCCTTCGAGCTGTACGACTCGCCGCTCGTCGCTTCGAACATACGAGCCTCGGATCACACCTCTGGTCCCGTGCCGGGGCGTGAGAACACGGAGGCGGCTTCCGAGCCGACGCAGGCGAGCCCCTCTTCGTCGTCGGATGCCCCACGAGCTGAAGGAACGTACGACAATTCGCCCCACTTCGGCTCTGTCGACTCATCCGCCGACGCGCCCTCCGAAGGCGTCACCCCGAATCCCGACGCCGCGCAATACGTCCACGACGTGTATCGGGCCAATCGCGTCGACTTGCCCCCGGAGGCTCGGCGCGACGTCTCCGCCCTGTACGAGACGTGTCAGAGCCGGGATGCCTTTTCGACGTCGGGCCGTCCAGCGGCGGGCGACATGGTGTTTTTTCACAACACGACCGATGCGAATGGAGATGGTCGCAACAACGATTGGTTCACCTGGGTGGCACTCGTCGAGCGTCCTCACGACGGCGACACCCCTGAACTCATCGGGTATCGCCATGGATCGCTCCAGTCCATCCAGATGAATCGCCAGCACCCGGACGCCTCGAGCTCGAACCGCCGTCTGCGCCCGCCCTCGGGCGACGATCCCCCGTTTTCTCGACACCGCGCGGGCGAGTTGTTTGCCGGGTATTGCTCGCTGCTCGGCGACCGACGAGAATTTATCCTCGTCGACAACTGGCATCCGGGAATGGAAGTCGAGCCGCCCTCTAACTGAACGAATCTTTGACCTTCTCGAAGAATCCCTTCTCGATCGAGATATCCGAGACCTCGGCGTACTCTTTGAGAAGGTCGCGCTGCTCTTTGGAGAGCTCGGTCGGAATGTCGATCGTGACGGTCACAATCAGATCGCCACGCCCGCGCCCCTTCACTTTCTGGATTCCCTGGTTGCGAAGCCGGACGGTATCGCCGTGCTGAGTCCCCGGCTCGATGGTCACCTCCTCGGTCCCCTCGAGCGTCGGGACGTCGGTCTTGCAGCCGAGAATGGCCTGGACGAACGACACCTCGCAGTTGACGTGGAGGTCGGACCCGTCTCGCTCGAAGGTCTCGCTCGGCTGAACGTGCAAGAAGACGTAGAGATCGCCGCTCGAGGCTCCGCTCAATCCGGCCTGCCCTTCGCCACGGAGTCGCAGGCGCGTCCCGTCGTCGACGCCGGGAGGGACCTCGACTTCGACCTCGTGCTCCTCCTGGACGACGCCCTCGCCGCCGCACTCGGCACATTTTTCCGGGATCATCTCGCCCTCGCCGTCACACTGCGGACAGGCGGAGGTGAGCGTAAAGAATCCCTGGGAGTGCTGGACTTGCCCTCGACCGTCGCAAGTCTGACAGGTGGTCTTGGAGGTGCCGGGTTTGGCACCGCTTCCATCGCAGTTGTCACACTCCGAGCGCGTCGGAATGTCGAGCGTCTCGGTCGTTCCGAAGGCGGCGTCCTCGAAGGCAATCTCGAGGTCGTAACGGACGTCGGCCCCGCGCTGAGAGCGTCCTCCGCCGCGCCGATCGAATCCGAAGATGTCGCCGAACTGCTCGAAGATGTCTTCGATGCCGCCGAAGCCACGGCCGGCGGCGGCGCCTCCACGACCTCGTCCTCCGCCCCCGCCCCCTCGCTCGAGGCCCTCGTGGCCATACTGATCGTAGACCTTGCGTTTCTGAGGATCTTTGAGCACGTCGTAGGCCTCGGCCGCCAGTTTGAATTTCTTTTCGGCCTCGGGGTCGTCCGGATTCTGGTCCGGATGATTGTCCATGGCGGCCTTGCGGTAGGCCTTTTTGATTTCGTCTTGCGAAGCATCTTGCGATACACCGAGTACTTCGTAGTAATCCGGTTTACTCATGATCCTGGAGACGGCATTGAAGTTTCGATGAAGACGCGTCGACGCCCGAATGTGCGGAGACGTCGAATGATCGTCGAATGAACCACGACGCCGTAAGCTTGATGGCACGGCTCGGTCCGACCCGCCGGGAGACGGGCCCGAATGGGAGAGGATTCGGAATGGATGGGGCGAACACCACGTCGAACCAACTTTCCCATCATCCCATCCCTGAGATGTCGGGCCACACGACCCGGTGTCCAAACGCCCGACCCAAACATTCGACTGCTACAGTCTAACCATCAGCGTTCTCGGGTCAATCCCTCCGACGAGCCCCTTCTCGACGCTCAGGGCGACGAACTGCGTCGGGATGCGGGGGTACTCGCCGCCCCGTACCAGGAGGGACCCGAGAAAGTCGTCACCGTGAAGCTCCCCTGCTGAGAGATGGTGATCAACTTTCCCCCTTTGGTCATGCCGTAGAGATTGCCCCAGGCGGCGGTCAATCCCCAGACGTTGGAGTGCCCGAGCGTCCCGAGCTTCTGGGGTTGTCCGCTCTGCTGGTCGACTTGCACCAGATGATCCCCTCCGAGAGGGTTGAGCGCCGTCATCAGGAGACGATCTCCCTCGGTGACCACACAGTCACCACTGGAACGGAATCGCCCCAGATTGGAGAGTTCAGTGGCCTTCGCCGTCTTCAGATTGACTCTGTACATCCCCCTCTTGGCCGTCACAAAGGCCGTACCACTGCTGTTGATGGCGAGTCCGTTGGCGGGGGTGTCGCTGATGCCGGTCGCCCCCACCTCCTTCCACTTGCTGCCTTTGTTGGGATCATACTTCCAGATCTTGGCCGCCTGCGTGATGACATACAGCGCGCCATTCGGATGGGTGTCCATGTCGAACATGGACGTGTCGGGCGAATTGGAGACCGACAGTGGCTGGGTCGACTGCTGAAACGGGTTGATGCGATAGACCTGATTTTGATTGTGAGCAAAAAATCTGCACTGGAGATTTTCGTTGTTCTGACCGTCACAGTCTTCATCCACCTGGGAACAGCGTTCGTCGACTCCGGGATGGACGCGCGGGTTCTGGTCGTTGCAGTCCCGTCCGCCACACGCCTCGTCCCGGAAACCGTCCCGATCGCGATCGGGACACGAGGCCCCTCCATCGGGGGGATTCGTTCCCGACGCATCGTCTCCCGTACCGTCGGGCCGGGGATCGGGCGTCGTGTCGCGTCGTCGGACATCCTCCCGATTCGACCGACCATCTCGCCTGTCCCCGGGCCCGCTGTCTTCTCGCTCGTCCCCCCCGTCTCGTGACATCTCCGATGTGTCGGCCATCGCGGCAGTATCGCGGCCGCTCGCATCCGAATCGGCCTCCAACCCGGTATCTCGTGCCGACGTCCCCTCGTCATTCGACGAGACGGTCCGGCACTCTCCGGTCACCGGATCGAGCCGCCGACCGGGAGAACAGTTCGACGGATCGCCGGTATTCATCTCAACCGCTCCGGTGTCCGCCCCTTTTTCGGCCGTCGTATCCGACTGACATCCGACGGACGCGAACAGAAGCCATCCCGTCAGAAAGGCGAATATGTGTGAAGGGTAAGACGACATGAGTTAAAACCGGGAGTGAAGACGAGCGTTGACGGAGCCTGATCGTGTGATCGTGGAAGTTTCGATCGATATCAATCCCCTCGTCGGCGCCGAGGGACGTTTGGACTCACGGTGACGGAGCGCGCCGCGATTCCGTCCCGGAGGCTGGCGGACGATCACTTACCCATCCATTGAAACAAAAATACCGATCTTTCACCTTGTCGGAACGAATCTCGACGGTCACGTCGACCTCCTCTCCCGAACGCTCGGTCGTATCGATATCGTGCGGAAACCAGGTGGAAGTTCGGGCGCCGTACGTGTGCTCGAGGGCCGTGCGATCGCCGATCTGCACGCGAAACTGAACGTCCGTCCCCCGCTTGCTGAGCGAAGCCCGGAAGTTGAGACCGGCTCGCAGGCGGAGCGTCTTCGAGAGGGAGACGTCGGGAAACGTGATGCGAAGCGGGCGCCCCTTGTCGAGCGGATGCGCCCAGATACAACGATGCGGGTCGTCATTCAGCACCAGAAGCTCGCGGCCGACGTACAAAAACTGGTCTTGCGCTCCGCAATCCCAGCGCCAGTCTGCTTCGTCCCAGTTCGAGCACGTCCGCGTCTCCCCGTCTGTCTCGACTCGCTCAACGGTCGCCTCGTCGAGGTGTTCGAGCATCTCGTAGTCGAATTGGCTCGAGTTCGGGACCTCGACGCGCGCCACGGTAACGTGGCCGAATCGCTCGAGGGTCGGTTTGTCCACGGAAAAGGGAATGCGATCGAGCGCGCCATCGAGGCGATCGGTCTCCGACAGGATCCAGATGCGCTCGACGTCCTGGAGATCTTCCTCGAGAGGAAAGTGTTGACGTCGCACGCGCTCCCCGACGTCGGCGAGGTGAGGCAGGGGGTCGGCCGTCCACGAGGGATGCACCCGAACGACGTCGCGGTTGCCGATGTGTTCTTTGACGTAAGCGGCGGGTTCGCGCCAGTCGTCGGGTTCGACATCGGCCGGGAAGATCCAGATTTGAGCGATGAGACTGGTGATCCCTCCCACCACGAGAAGGGTCAGCGGCAGAAGTCGCCCGAGGTGGGAGGTCGCAAGCAAGGACATAGATAACTCAACCCCCGGAGCTGCCTTGTCGAGATCGCACGAGACGGGCTCGGCGGCACGTGGGGAACAATCGCCCCATCTCTATGGGAAGCCCCGAGAACTGGCGCGTCACGAAGGATGTTCGGGGATGTGATCGCCACCCTGTTCGGCCAGCGACTGCCCGCCGAGTTCCATCAGTTTGTCTCGGTCGAAGAAGGCTTTGCCTCGGTCGCCGAAGGCTTCGACGTGCTCGCCGCTGTCCATGCGAATGGCGTCGCAGGGACAGGCCTCGACACAGAGCCCGCAGTCGATGCATCGAAGCTGGTCGATGACGAAGACTTCCGGATATTTCTCGATCGAGGGATCGTCGTGCTCGGCGGCCTCGATGTGGATGCAGTCCGCCGGGCAGAGCGTCGAACAGCACATGCACGCCACGCAGCGTACCTGTCCGTCTTCCCGCACCATTAAGCGATGCTGGCCCCGGTAGCGGTCGGAGTACTCCGTGGGCTCTTCGGGGTAATTGTAGGTGACGGTCATACGTTCGTCCTCGAAGGGACTGATGTTTTTGAAGAAGTGTTTGACCGTCACCCCGAGCCCTTTGACGATCTCGGGAATGTAGCTCTGCTCGAGAAAGGTACGTTCGCGCTGTTCGAGCGTCTTGACGTTGACTTCGCCCATGGCCTCGTCCTCGTGTGCGGGAGGGAAAGAGAGTGCATTGAAATTAGGCCGATTAGAATATGCTCACGATCAGGGCCGTGATCAACAAATTCGCCAGTGCAGCCGGTAGCAGTACTTTCCAGCCGAGCATCATGACCTGGTCGTAACGAAATCGCGGCAGCGTCCAGCGAAGCATGAACTGCAGCCAGACGAGCACGACAATCTTGAAGCACATCGCGACGAGACGTGTCGCCACGACGAGATGATACGGAAGCGAGAGGGTTGGTTCTCCGGCCAGCCCGCCGAAGTAAAATCCGTCGGCGTACAGGAAAGGGACGTGCCATCCACCGAAGAAAATGACGGCCGTCAAACCGCCCAGAAAGACGGTCGCCGCGTAGTCGGCCACCTGAATGACGCCGAACTTCATCGTGCTGTACTCGGTGAAGAAGCCGGCGACGAGCTCGGATTCGCCCTCGGGCAGATCGAAGGGAGCGCGTTTGGTCTCGGCCATACCCGCCAAGAAGAACAGAAAGAAGGCGAGCGGCTGGACGACAACGCCCCAGAGCGGCAGCCACCCCCAGGCGAGCTCGGCCTGGTGGACGACCATTTCGCGGAAGTCGAGCGTCCCATAAATCATTAGAATGCCCGCCAGGCTGAGCCCCAGCGAGACTTCGTAGGAGATCATCTGCGCGGCCGCCCGGATACCACCGAGGAGGCTGTACTTGTTGTTCGACGCCCATCCGGCGATGGCATTGCCATACACCTCGATACTGACGATGGCGAAGGCAAAGAGCAGCCCCGAATTGACGTGCATGATCTGGAAGTAGTTCGACGTCTGGGTTTTGCAGACTTCGAACGGGTACGACGCTTGAATGGCCATCCGTGCCGCTTCGGGATCGGAGGGAGCGTGACAGTAGTAGTCCATGAAGGGCACGGCCGCCCAGCCGACCAGCGCGGGAATGAGCATCAACGCCGGCGCCGCCGTGTGCAGCAGCTTGTTGGCATCATCGGGGACGACGTCCTCTTTGAGGACCATCTTGATCCCGTCGGCGATGAAGTGGGGGAGGCCGATGAGACTCTGGCCGAAGAACTGCGCCTGATTGGGGCCCAGACGATTCTGGATGCGAGCCGACTGTTTGCGGTCGCCAAACAGGGTCATCAGGCTCGCCAGTCCCATGACGAACCCGAAGACGATCAATCCGATCTTGGCGACGATGACGCCGATGGTGGCGAACGGTTCGGGGGGAGCGGGGAGGAGGGTCGCCGCCAGGGCCACCGCCTCGATGGCGCCCCACATGGCTCCGACCGCCCCCAGGAAGATGGCCCCGATGATGAGTGTCAGTGCTAACCAGTTCGGAATGCGCATTGGACGGAGGTCTCGGTGACGAAGAGAGAAACGTATTATTCAAACAATATCGGATGTCACAGACAGCCCAATGAGCTCGCCCCTCGCGAGGTCGCGAAGCGGTCGTGCCAGACGAGGAGCGAGCTGTATGGGATCATTCGGCGGCTTCGGGTTCCGGCGGCTGGGTGCTCTCGTCGATCGGCGAACGAGACTCGCCCTCGCGCTCCTCGATCGACTCGGGCTCCTCGTCGGTCTCGCCGAACATCTCCTCGCGGATGTCGGTCAGGCCTCGGTACGAGGTCGACAGTCCGACGGCATCCCCGATCTTGGTGAAGATCTGCCAGTCCGGGAGCGAATCCCCGTGAGGCTCGAAGGACTTGTCGACGGCCTGTGCGAGCCCCTCGAAGTTGACGAACGTCCCGTCCTGTTCAGCGTGCGTGCAGGCCGGAAGCGCGATATCGGCGTGATCGGCGAGTTCGCCGTCGAGATGCTCGAGGTCGCCGCGGTGCATCGACTGGAGCGCAAAGAAATCGAGCTGCTCCAGCGCGTCGAAGAAGCGCTGGCGAAGCGCTCCGTCCTCGGTCGGGACGTGTTTGTTCATCATGTAGAGCATGTTCACTTCGCCCGACTCGATATCTTCGACGAGCGCCTCGAAACCATCGAAGGTGTCGAGTCCGCCCCAGACGTATTCGGCGCCTCGGCGATTGGGATTTTTGTCGGCCTCGATTAGGAGGTCGTCCTCCATGCCGTCGGGCTTGCCGCCCATGTAGAGACGGTCGGTCTCGAGCCCTTCTTCGGCGAACTGCTTGGCCAGATAGAGTCCCTCGCAGGTTGCCTGGGGACTGACCACGAACCCGACCGAATCGCCCTCGAGTTCGTCGGCCGCCTCCTCGAGGGCCTTCTCGGCGTGATACCACTTGCCTTCGGTACCCTCGACGAGCGGATGGTAGAGGCGATCGTCGTGAACCTCCTTGTAGGTGTATCGACCCGGGTCGCACATCCAGTAGTCGTTGACGTCCGGGTTGTAGCGGGGACGATACCGCTGAATTTCGTTCTGAAAATGATCGAGATGGATGTTGCAGCCCCGAGAACATCCGGTGCAGATGCTGTCGGTCGAGTTCATCAGCCAGACGCGACACTTGAACCGGAAATCTCGGGCTGTCAGCGCCCCGACTGGACAGATGTCGACCGTGCACATCGAGTAGTTGTTGTCGAGCTCCTCGCCGGGGAAGGTCCGAATCTCGGTGTTGTCGCCGCGCTGGACCGTCTGCAGCTCGTTGGTCTCGGTGATTTCTTCGCAGAACCGCACGCACCGCGTGCACAGAATGCAGCGCTCACCGTCGTAGACGACTTCGGGGCCGAGCGGATAGACCTTGACCTTGTTGGTCTTTTCGGTCCGCAGCCGCGACTCCTGAGCGTCGTAGGCCATGTAGTAGTCCTGGAGCTTGCACTCCCCGGCCTGGTCGCAGATCGGACAGTCGACGGGGTGGTTGACGAGGATGAACTCCAGGACCGACTTGCGGGCCTTGATGACGCGATCGCTTTCGG
>JAQCND010000083.1 GCA_028274765.1 Bradymonadaceae bacterium | reverse complement strand
CGTCGTCTGGACGACACCGGCCTTCCAAGATCGACTCTTCATGTGGATGGTCTTCGATGCGCTCCAGCAGGCCGACATTTCGGCCGAGCGCGTCGCCACGGCCGAGCCGAGGCTGCCGAGTCCCGACGGCGAAGGCCACGCACCATTGAGGGACATGGGACCCGCGGAGCTGATCGGCGGTTTCGAGGAGATTTTTTATCCCGAAGATCTCTACGTCGACGCCGGCGCCCAGCTCTGGCAGACCTTCACGTCCGCCTCACCGCGCAAATTCGCCATCTCGATTCCTCATACCGAGAAATTCTTTCCGAACATCGAGACGCTCGGCGAGCGATACGGCTGGATGTTTCCCGTCCAGCACGGCGAGGACTCGACCTGCATGTGGCCCTCGCAGTTCGACGCCAAACTGCTCGGTGCGCTCGACCGCGGTCGCTGGCAGACGACGCTCGAGGTGTTGGGAGCCGATTTCGTCGAGCGCTTCCACTTCGTCGACGATCTGGCGATCGCTGCCCGTCTTCGAGACTGGGCCGACGAAGCCGAATCGACCTCTTACATCCGCGCCCGCGAATCGGACCGGAACGATTTCTTCGAGCGTCGCGAATTTACCCTCACCGAACGGGGTGAGCGGCTCCTCGAGGAGGGCTTCGAACCGTTCGACGACGCCCCGATCTGGGAGATCGGCAGCGCTCGCGCCTACGCCGGTGACCGACCCTGGGTGAAGGTCATCGAGGACGAATACTGGTGGTTCGAGCGCTTCGAACGCGACGATGGAGTCGATGGATGAAGCGAAACGTGATCGGAGATCGTCCTCAATTCGGCCCCGTTTCCCGGGGAAACATCCCCCACCCAATCCGCCGGTTACGCAATATATCTCCGATCACTGCCGACGATCATCGATGAGGGGGCTTGCGACGAGCTGTCAGGGTGTCTGAAAGGAGTGAGCCTTTACCCGGGCGGTATCCCCTCGAACGACTGGCCGGTGTGTGGCGGGCGGCACACGGGTGCGCTACAGGGATCCACAGGGAGGCGTATAACTCGAGAGGACGGGCGCATCCCGAGCCCGGCGGGATATCATCGGGAGATCCGGGGAGCGTGGAGTCGGCCGGAATCGGAGGCCCAACCACTCGAAACGCTCCCTTTCCTCGTCTCGTGTCTCGGGTCGAATCAGCAGAATGTCGAGGGGACACGTCAAAATCGATACACGAGCCTCGGATCCCCTCAAAGATGGTCGAGGATCTGATAGTCGTGCTCGTCGAGCGTGGACTGGATTTCCTCGATATGTTCGGGGCCGCGCGTCTCGAGTTTGAGCTCGACGTTGGTCATGCCGAGGTCGGATTGTTCCCCGAACGTGCGATCGTGATGGACCTCGAGGACGTTGGCATCGAGGTCGCCGACGAGTTTCAGGACCTCGGCCAGCGAGCCGGGGACGTCGCGAATCTGTAGATTGATCTGAAAGATACGTCCGGCCGCGGCGAGTCCGCGGTCGATGATCTTGGAGATGACGTTGACGTCGATGTTGCCGCCGCAGATGAGCGGCGAGACGCGCTTGTCCTCCAGACCGGGGAGTTTGTCGCCGAGCATGGCGGCGACCGAGGCCGCCCCCGCCCCCTCTGCGACCAGTTTTTCCTCCTCGAGCATCACGAGGATGGCGTTGGCGAGCTCCTGCTCCGAGACGGTGACGATCCGATCGACGCATTCGCGAGCCGTCGCAAAGGTCAGGTCACCGATCTGTCGAACGGCAATGCCATCGGCGATCGTCTGCCCTTCGGAAACTTCGACGACGTCATCCCGTTCGAGCGACGTCTTCATCGAGGGGAGCGTCTCGGGTTCGACGCCGATGATCTCGATCTGCGGATTGGTCGCCTTGAGAGCAGCTCCGACTCCCGAAATCAATCCGCCGCCACCGACGGCACAGATGACGGCGTCCAGATAGGGATTTTGTTCGATGAGTTCGAGCCCGAGCGTCCCCTGGCCGGCGATGACGGCCCGATCGTCGAAGGGATGGACGAACGTCCGATCCTCGCGTTCGACGAGTTCGCGAGCGTGTTCGTAAGCCTCGTCGTAGTTCGAGCCGGCCAATACGACCTTCGCCCCGAACTCTCGGGTGCGCGTGACTTTCACCAGCGGCGTCCCCTCTGGCATGACGATCGTCGAATCGATGCCGAGTCGGGTCCCGTGATAGGCGACCGCCTGAGCGTGATTGCCAGCCGAGGCGGCGACTACACCTCGATCGCGCTGTTCGTCGTCGAGGGTCAGCAGTTTGTTCGCAGCCCCCCTCTCTTTGAAACTCCCCGTGCGTTGAAGATTCTCGAGTTTCGGGTAGACTCGAGCCCCGATCCGAGTGCCGAGTCGCTCGCTCTCTGGACAGGGCGAGACATAGATGGCGTCGTGAATGCGCTCTCGAGCCGCCTCGACCTCCTCGAACGTGACGGGGTCGGGTAAGTTTGAGGCCTCAGAGGATGTGTCGCCGTCGGCGTCGGATGTCATAGAGTTGGAGA
>JAQCND010000077.1 GCA_028274765.1 Bradymonadaceae bacterium | reverse complement strand
CACGGTATTTTCCATCTTCATGGCCTCGATGACCGCGACGGCTTCACCCTCGTCGACCTCCTGGCCCTCTTCGACCAGCACGTCGAGCAGGACGCCCGTCATCGGACTCTCGAGCGTGCCGAGATTGAGATCGCCGCGGCGTTCGGTCTCCCCGTGCTCGAGGACGACCTCTCCGGCTGGATCGACGTCGACGTGTGCCATGGCCCGGTCGTCGGTCAGATAACGGCTGGTCGCGTCGCGGTCGAGGTGAAATCGACGCTCCTCGCCGTCGATCATCAGCACAAAGGCCCCCTCATCGTCTCGCCCCTTCAACTCGAGCTCGACCTCTTCGTCGTCATCGATGGTCGCTCGCCACTGGCCGCGACGCGTTTCGTCGAGTTCGACCTTTAGCTCTCGGCGATTGTTGAGTTCGACTACGTAAACCATGGTGCTACCTCTCGCAAGTGAGTGCTCCGTCGTCTCATCGATCTCCGCCTCTCCGTATCGAGAGGCGGAGGCGTCGGGACGACTCGCTCACCCCTCCTTCCAGGAGGGAAGTTCGACGTCTTCGGGCGGCGTCGCCTGTCGAGTGCGCTCGGCGTCGAGCAGGCCCTTGTGCTGAAGCAACGCGGCGACGGCAGCGAACTCGGGTTCGGGCTCGATCTCGTCGTCGACCGCACTGCCGTTGCTGCCCGAAGACTGCGCACGCCCGTTGCCCGGAGCGTGACGGTTCGTGTCGGCGTCTTTGTCGAGTTCGATGTGAACACTCGCCAGCGCGAAGGTCCCGTCGACTTGCACTCGGACCTCGAGATCGTCGCCCTTGAGAGCCTCGTAGGCTTCTCGGGCCTTCCCTTCGAGGCTCACCTCGGCGACGATGTGGCCGTTGCAGCGCTCGAGTCCGTCGACATGGAGCTCCGACAGGGCGAGTTTGAGCCCGAGGCCGAGCGCCTTGCTGACGGCTTCTTTGACGCTCCAGAGCGCCGTCCAGGTCGTCGAGTGGTCGGCGACCTCGCCTTCGGAGTTGACCAGCTCCAGCTCGCGTTCGGCCTCGGTCAGGTAGTTTTCGCCGAAGCTCTCGTCGCGCTCCTCGATCGCCTCTAGGTCGACCCCCACGCGGGCCGCCGGACCGGGGCCGGCGAGCCCGACGATAGCGACGCCCTCGGCGTGCGTGAGCGTCAGGTTCGGGAGCGGAAAGTCGGCGAGGGCACGGCGGGCGTCGCCGCGGAGCTGGACGTACGGCGCACCATGGTCGTCCTTGCCGATGGCGATATCCGCCAGCGCGGGACGCTCGCCGATGAAGTCGCGGGTGTACTGACTCACCAGTTCCTTGGCGGCCACGCGAGCGGCGAGCCATTCGCCGCGGCGTCGGTCGCTGCGGAGCCGGTTGTAGCTCTCAGCCTCGTCGTCGGTCAGAATGCCGTCGACCGTCAGCCCGCGGTCGCTCAAAAGCGCCTGGGCCTCGGGATGGCTGAGACGCTGCATCGTCATTCGGCGGGCGGGCGGCGTCGAGAAGGTCTCGTCGCCGTCGAGTTCGCGATGACCGACCAGTTCGATGCGCTCCATGCGCTGGAGCAGGCGTCCGTCGTCGGCCCGGATCTCGACGTCGAAGACGAGCTGACGCTCCTCGCTCTCGTCCCGGCGCCGGGCCCGGATGCAGATGCGCTCGCCCGGCTCGGCCGTATCGAACTGTACCGACCCTCCGATGCCGTGGGGCAGATAGCTGTACTGATACTCCATCATGCCCCAGAGCCCGATGGTCTGGAAGGCCATTTCGCGGATCATCGGATCAGTGACGAACTCGCCGTCGACCTGGTCCGACATCAGCGTTCCCGTCGGCTTGCGGCCGTATCCGACGGCCACGTCGTCGCTCAGGTGGGGCACCGACTCAATGACTTCGAAGACGCCCGTGTGGAAAAACCGCTTGTAGATGGCCGGGCGGTCGGGACCAGCCTCGTAAGCGTCGGTCGCATCGAAGGTGAACGACTCGCCCTCATCCTGGAGCGGTTCGCCAC
Organism: Bradymonadaceae bacterium; assembly: GCA_028274765.1. Lineage (GTDB taxonomy): Bacteria > Myxococcota_A > Bradymonadia > Bradymonadales > Bradymonadaceae > CAJXPB01. The sequence goes on along the minus strand of JAQCND010000077.1, from coordinate 4,189 downwards.
AGTGGACGGTCGTCTGAAAGTGCTCACGCCGGATGGTCCGTCCGGTTTTGACGGTGCGCTCGCTCTCCAGCGCGACCGCCACGTCGGTCGTGTCGCCGTCCTCCGAGAGGCGCTCGGCCGTGACGATGATGCGGAGCGGATCGCCGTGGTGGAGTTTGGCCGCTCGATCGAAGCTCGCATTGTCGATCGAGCGGATCGGCGATCCGGTCAGCTTGCGGGCGACTTCGGCCATCATCTCGTAGCCCATCACGCCCGGAAGCACCGGCACGTCCTCGTAGACGTGGTCCTGCAGGAAGCGGTCGCGCTCCGGATCGAAGACGCGCTCGACGACCAGACGCTGGCCGGGATCGTGGTCGACCGTCTCGGCGTCGAAGGCCAGCTTTTCGCCGTGTTCGGGCGTCGGCGTCTCACCGGGCTCCTCGAGTCGCACGCGGAAGGGCGCCGAGAGGGCGCCGAGTTCGCCGGCGATCATGCACTCGCCGGTGAGACCGCGCTCGAGGGCGTCGCCGAGCATCGGCGCGCCGATGTCGGGGGGCAGAAACTCGACGCCGTTGTTCTGCAGGACGGTCTTGATGGACCCCTGCACGGCCATGCCGATCTCATCCCAGGCCGTCCAGTCGATCGACAGCCCCTTGACCGGCGACGTCGCGTTGATGTGCGCGACGAGTTTGTTGAGCACCTCGTTGGCCGCCGAGTAGTCGGTCTGAGCGACGTTGCCGAATCGAGCCACGACGCTGGAGAACGTCAGGAAAAACGTCGGCTCCAGGTCGCGGACGGCGTTCCAGAGGTTGATGCCGCCGACCGCCTTGGTGTCGAAGACGAGGTCGAACGAATCGGCCGTCTTCTTGGTGAGGAATTCGCTCTTCTCGGCGCCAGCGGCGTGGATAACGCCGTCGAGGCGACCGTAGCGGTCCATCACTTCGTCGGCCATCGCCTGGACGTTCTCGGCGCTCTGGACGTCGCAGGAGATGTAGTGCACCTCGCTGCCGGCGCGCTCCATCGCCTGGATGTTCTCGCGAATCTCGCGCTGCGAGCGGAGCGGCTTGAGCTCCTCTTTGACGCGCACCGGCGTGACGCGTTCGCCGCGATCCTCGATGCGCTGTTTGGCCTCCGCTTTGGCCTCGTCCATGTCGACCGAGAGCGGAGCGGAGTGGTCCAATTCGGTTCGACCCGCCAGCACGAGCGTACATCCGTATCGCTCGGCCAGGTCTCGACAGATGCGTGCCGTGATCCCCTTGGCGCCGCCCGGCACGAGCAGGACCGAGTCACGGTCGGGCGCCAGCGATTCACCGGCACCGTGTCCCATGATGTCGTCGGTCGGCACGGTCACCGGGAGATAGCGAACGCCTCCGAGCAATCCGACTTCCGGCGAGGGGACGTCGGAGAAGGTCTCCGAGAGAATCTGAAGTCCGAGATCCGGATAGAGTCCCTCGCGGGGAACGTCGACGACCCGGACGTCGGCGTCCACCCATTCACGGCCGAGCGACTTCGTGAAGCCGCAGACGGCGCCGCAGACCGGAAGGGGCGAAGTCGCCTGGTCGAATCCGAGTCGCCCGCCCATGCCGGTGACCGTCGCAAAGAAGTGGCCGTCGCCGGGGTCGTCGCCGAGGTGCTTCTGCCAGGCGCGGGCCACATGGAACGTGTGGCGCCCCGCGCGGCGAACGTCCTCAGCGTCGAATTCCTCTTGGCCGAAGCCGAGAAGATTGACGATACCGTCGACGCGACCGGCTTCGTCAAACTCGCGTTCGATCGCCTCTTCGTCGTAGAAGTCGCAGACGTCACCGTTGGTCTCGAAGGGCGTGCGCTCGCCGCTGTGCTCCAGGACCACGACGTCGGCGCCGCATCGGTCGAGGGCGCGCTGCATGAGGTTGGTCACCAGCAGGGGACCACCGAGGATGACGACGGTCTGGCCCTCGAGGCGCGCCTGCAGCGTCAGCGGGTCGTAGGCGGCACTCGAGTGAGCCTCGACGACGACCGCCTCCGTCGGGAAACGCTCGGAATCCTCCTTGCGGGTGGCAATGCGTCGGTTGGACGTCGAGGGGGCGGGCGTCGATGTCGCATCGTCGTTCCTCGTGGACGTCGACTCGTCCGAGGTGGACGTGTCTCCGCCACTGGCGGCGCGATCCGAGGTCGTCGAGGTCGTCTCGTTCTCATCGGCGGAGCGGCTGTCTCGAATCGTCGCCTGCGTGTCGGACTCGCCCTCCCTGACGCGGAGCGTCCGATCCTCGACGAAGGTCTCGGGCGCCTCGAACTTGCTGACGTCCTCGAGCCAATCGGCGTAGCGGTTTTCGTCGTAGAGTCGATTCTCCGTGCGTGCCCGGTATCGGTAGAGGGCGAGCGCGAGTTGACTGCCGAAGCCGGCGGCCAGCCGAAGGGCGTAGTCGACGTCGTAGTCGCCGCCTTCGCTGAGGCGCAGGTTGCCGAGGTTCGGGTCGGGCTCCTCGAAGTTGGCGATGGCGGGCACGCGCTGGTGCTGGAGCGACTTCATCGCCAGAATTTCCTCGATGCTCGCGCCCTGGGCGTGTCCGGTGTAGCCCTTCGTGTTGGCGATGACGATGTCCTCGGCGGCGTCGCCGAAGTTGCGCCGGAGCGACTCGATTTCGGCGTCGGCGCTCCCGCCGCGAGCCGGCGTGTAGGTCTCGTGCGAGACGAAGAGTAGCTCGTCGGCGATCTCGTGGCGGTCGAGCTCGAAATCGTCCTCGACACGGTCGAGCAGACTGCCGACCTCGTCGGAGATGTGGTCGACATCGAGCCGCGTTGGATGGTGGCCGCTGTTGACGAAATGCGTCCCCATCAGGTCGGCCATCGGCTCGATGCCGCGCGATTCGGCCAGGCCGCCCTCCTCGACGACCATGCCGACGGCGCCCATGCCGACGATCATGCCGTGGCGACGTCGATCGAAGGGGAGCGCGGCGTCCTCGACCTCCGATTCCGTCGTGGCGGCCCCGGTGGCGAGGAACCCACTGCCGACCCACTCGCCGAGCGTGTCGCCGGTGGCGTTGTCGGCGCTCAGGACGACGACGCGCTTGCATCGGCCCTGTTCGATCCAGTCCTGGGCGATGCCGAGCGCGGTCGTCGTGGAGGCGCAGGCGTTGTTGATCTTGGTGTTCGGCCCGCGCGCTCCGATGTATTCGGCGAACCGCGAGTTGGCGATGCCGAGGACCTTCAACAGGAGCTGATGGTCGAACTCATAGTCGTCGTCCTCGTGGTAGGCGTTGATCTCGTCGATGAAGGCATCCTGCCCAGCGAAGGCCGAGGCGAAGATGATGCCCGTCTCGTCTCGAATGGCCTCGGGGAGCTTCCAGCCGTCGGTGAGCTTCTTGCCGGACTGGGTCTCGCGGTACTGCGGCACGAGCGGAAGCTCCGCGTCCTTGAGCGCCTCGAGGCCGGCCGCAAACGCCAGACGACTCGTCTCGTCGAGGGCTTCGATGAGGCGTTCCGGGACGTTCCACTCGTCGCCAAGGTCGAAGTCACCGGACTGGGCGGCCAGTTGGACGACCTCGTCGATGTCGTCGACCTCGACGAGCTGCCCGCCACCGTCTTCGTGTTTCTGCAAGCGCGTGATGCGCTTGTCGACGATGGCCTCGCGGACCTCCTCGGGGAGCTGAGAGATGAAATTGGTACCGTCGAGAAGCCGTTCGACGGCATCGTCGGCGAAGACCTCGTCGAGCCCCGGAAGGCCCAGCGCGCCCCCGCTGATCGAGACGCCCGCCTGGATGTCGTGAGGCATCAGATCGCGGTCGTCGACGGCTTCGGGGTCGAGATCAAAATCTGCCGTCGAGGGCTGGGGCTGACTGCCCTCACCGCGGTCGATATCGGCGTCGTCGCGACTGCGTGTGCGGGCGACCTTACGGTCGTGAGTTTCGACGGTGCGAGACTCGGACGTGTCGGTCGACTCGGCATCGTCGGTGGCGGCCGTCGACTCGCCGTCGTCCTCGAGGTCGGCGGCGTCGAAGCGCTCCTCGACGTAGTCGGCGAGGTGATCGAGGGTCGGATACTCCGAAAATCGGAAGTCTTCGTCCTTGGGAAGGCCGTATTCTTCGCGGACGTCGGCCAGAATCTCGGCCTGCTTGACGGTGTCGACGCCCAGGTCGGCCTCGAGCTCGAAGTCGTATTCGATCTCGTCGGGGTGGTAGCCGGTCTTCTCGCAGAGGACCTCGACCATCGTCTCCATGATCTCGTCGCGCGG
>JAQCND010000274.1 GCA_028274765.1 Bradymonadaceae bacterium | reverse complement strand
CCGCATGCGCAACGAGGTCGCAATGGTGGGGCTCGATTCGGGCGCTCTCTCTTTCGAACGGCGAGGAGACGAACCTCGCGTCCAAAGCGAGACGGCGTCGATGAGCATCGACCCCCGGGCGTGGGGCAGCGGATGGCTGCGCATCGGTTCGGAAAGGACGCGCTCCGTACTCGCCATATTCGATCGACGAGGCCAACTGATGCTCGAAGTCTTGCTCGATCGTCCCGACCTCGAAGCGCTGGCGTCGGTCCTTCCGAGTCTTGAACATCGCCATCAGCGTCCCATCAAACCCGATACGCGTGGGCGAGAGTCCGAGGCGACGATTCGACCCGAAGTCGACAGAGACGTGCTGGAGCGAGAATGGGCCCGAGAAACCGAGTATCGCACCATTCGCGATCTCGAAGCAGGTTTTCGTCTGAATCGCTGTGATCTGTTCGAGTTTCTTTCGCCCCGATGGGCCTCCACGATCGGGACGTCGTCGGTCGCCGAGATGACACGTACGATCGCCTCGATGGAGCTCTCGTGTCGTGTCGAATACTTCGAATCCGGAATGGAGGTGTCGATGCATGCCGACGACCTGCGCGCGTCCGGTCGGGGAGGCCCCCTCGTGGCCGCCGATCCGGGCCATCCATGGATGATCGACCCCAACTCGGCCGATACGGCCTTCGTGGTGCGCAAACCCACTCGAGATGGACTTGTCACGGCCCTCGAGCTGTTTGGAGCAGCGGGAACGCTTCAGGCACGCCTTCGACTCGAGACGGGTGCTGATCACGACCAGCGTCTCCTTTGGCGTTCGAGCTTTCCGTTCGGACGGCTCGCCGCATCCCAGAGCATGTGAGCGCTATTTTTACCCGTTCAATGTAAATCCTAAAACGAGAGCACGACCTTCGCGTGCGGAACGCCCTCCTCCATCTCTGCGTTGCCGATAGCCTACTACTGGCGGCGGTTCCGCATGCGCGGGTCCCCCCGTGATCGGTTCGAACTTCTCGGAGACAACGATCGAGACCGATCGCCCAGTATCCACTCGGTCGAGCGAATACCGGGAATTTCAGCAAACTAGGCCCTGGTCAATGTTCGAGACGCGTCGCATCGAGCGTCCCGCTCGGTACGTCTGCGACCTCCTTCCATGTATCCCAAATGGGTCCGGGAAGATGCGGCTCAACGCTTCGAGGCAATTGCCACGAGCCGGGGCCAGAGCGATCGTCGCATCCATGTCCCCGTCTGAGACGATCCTCGAACATCGAACGTGTGATCTGACGTGTGCCGTCGACGATCGAGACGCGAGAGGTTATTTTTAGAGTGTTGAGGGGTATCAATGCCGGAGGCGGGATTCGAACCCGCACGGGCCTGGAAGTGCCATCGGATTTTAAGTCCGACGCGTCTACCGGTTCCGCCACTCCGGCTCACGTTATATCATCACAAGAAACGTCGGCACATTTCAATGGTTGTTCGCTACGCGGGGCTATATCGGCCGAAATCAGACTCGATGATCGAACACGTGAGCTAGCCCGGGAGGTCGAGGCCTTCGAGTCGTCCGAAACGACGTTTCGTCCTGGAGTTGCTCTTGAAAATGGATCGGAGAGGTCGTCACTTCGCCTCGACATCGCCCGGAAGAGTACGAGGGACACGATCGGTTGCCATCCAGAAGCCGCCACATGGACGCCCTCGAGCCATGCTC
>JAQCND010000065.1 GCA_028274765.1 Bradymonadaceae bacterium | reverse complement strand
AGCGGTCGAGCGGCTCACTCCTTCCACGCACCTGACAGCTCGCCGCACACCCCCTCATATATGATCTTCGGCAAAGCTGGCGGATGTGTTGTGTCGAGGGTGACAGCAAGAGTTCCCGAAGGTTTGAGATTATAAATTATATCAATGTTTTGTGTAGATATGGCTCGCCCGGGCGTTGGCTGAATCTACGCGGCCCACGAGTCGTCGCCGTGCTCGCGAATCGCCGACCATCGAATCTGGTGATCGTCGGTGGTGAGTCGTCGATAGGCCAGCAGACACAGCACGATGGCCGCGAACGACGTACAGGCAGCGATCATAAACATAATCAAGATCTGATAGCCCGCCGCCTGCAGGGGGCTGATCCCCGAGAGAATCTGTCCCGTCATCATGCCGGGGAGCTTGACGATGCCGACGATGAGCATCGTGTTGATGATGGGAATCATCGACTGGCGAAGCGCATCCTGCAGCCACGGTCGGATGGCCTCCCAGCTCGAGGCCCCCAGAGCCAGCCGCGCCTCGATATTCTTGCGACGGGCAACGAGGTGTTCGGTCAATCCATCGAGCCCGAGCGTCACGGCCGTCAGTCCGTTCCCGAGCATCATCCCGACGAGCGGAATCAGATACTGGGGTTTCCACCACGGTTCGACGCCGATGACGTACTCGACCGCCACGAAAACGGTCGCCGTCGTGGCCGTCGCCAATGCGCCGAGGCTGTAGGCCCTCGCGCCGGCAAACGATCGACTCGCCTGGCCGACTGCCGTCCATGCCGCAATGCCGAGCATGACGACCGAGATGCCGAGCACCCATCCCCAGTGCTGGAGGTCGAAGATGATCTGGATGAGATACCCGACGCCCGCGAGCTGGACGACGGTCCGAAGCGACGCCCATCCGAGCTTCGGGGAGAGTCCCAGATCGAGTGCTAGACTGATCAGAGCCGGAACGACGAGGAATCCGGCCGCCACGACGAGATCGAAGGGGGTGAGATGAATGAGATCGGCCATGAGACCGTCGATGCGGAGAAGGTGAGATCAGGGCGAGCCCGAACCGTCAGACGGCGGGCCATGCCGGGTCCTCGAAGCGCTGAATCTCCAGCAAGTATCCATTCGGGTCCCGCAGAAAGCAGTGATAGATGTCGTACTCGTCGTTGTATGCGGGGGGCTGCTCGACGTCGACGCCTCGGGCGACCAGCTCCTCGTGAGCGTCGTCGACCTCGTCGGTGACGAAGGTCGCGATCACGCCGTCGGGCTCCGGAGCGTCCGAACGCTCGCAAAACCCCAGAAATCCCCCCGACGCGACCCGGTAGATGCGGCACGTCCCTTGATCGAGGGCCATCTCGAGGCCGAGCATTTCCTCGTAAAAATGGGCAGTGGCCTCGAGATCGTCGGTCGCCAGAAAAGTGATGGTTTGATCAAAGTCCATGGGTGGAAGCAAAGAAGTCAGTGTGAGAGGTGTCGTCCGATGGGCGTCGACGTGATGCGGATGATCGCCCGAAGGATATCGCACGAGCGAAGACGCGCCAACGATGATGCAGGAGGCATGGAGTATGGCACGCTCAACGCCTTCTGGAGCGCCCGCCTCCAGCCGGCCAGGCACTGGGGATGCATTCAAATGCGATTGTCCTACGTGAACGTCCAGGGCAATCGCATAAGGATTGAATGATCGCGGATATGAGCCGGCTGGAAGCCGGCGCTCCGGAGCCAGGCCTCCCGAATCGATTCGATATGGGTTCGGAGCGCCAGAGCCGGCTGGAAGCCGGCGCTCCGGAGTTAGGCCCCCCGAATCAACTCGATATGGGTTCGGAGCGCCAGCATCCCTGCTGGCATATGGCTTCAGCGACTCCTTGGCGGACGCATTGAGGCGACCTAACGGAGGTCGAACCGTGAATGTGTTACTTATACCTCTAATGCGATCGCCCTACGTGAACGTCTCGTAAACGTGGTCAACGCCATGCAACTGAACTGTGATGTCGACACGTTCGTCGTAAATGCGTCTACCTCTCCTGATGTCAACTCATGGGTTATCTCGGCGCTGCCATTCTGACCGTCGTCGTCGGTGCGGCCATTCTCATCTACGTGCGCATGACTCAGGATCTCCGCTCGCCCGAGGAGATCTGGGCCGAGATGGCCGATGCACTCGGACTCGAACAGACGGATCAAGGTCGAGACCAGACCCTCTCGGGGGCATATCGTGACCGCGACGTTCGTCTGCGGCGACTCTACCGATCGGTGTCCGGGGCCGAGAATGCCGACCTGGTGCAGGTTGTCCACGAAGTATCGGCCGACCTCGCCTCTCTGCCAGAGCGTCTCCTGCTGTACGCCCCGCCCCAGTCGCTTCAGGGCCGCGAGCAGCTCGAGCGCATCGAAGAGACGATGGGGATGGAGATCGGCTTGGACTTCGAGACGGGCCACGGGGCGTTCGACGCACAATTCGTGGTGTCCCGACACGACGGGGACCTCTACACGGTCGAACCGGGACTCGGGGCAGTGCGCGATCTGATGTCGTCCTTTCAGCCGCCCGAGCGAGCAGACGAGGTGCGGCGATTTCTCGGGCGCGACGAGGTCGCCGAGATCCTGCTCGAGCTCCGACGAGAGACGGCGGACGGCGTCAATATGTACGCCCTCGATCCCGAACACCAGACCCTCGAATTGATCCAGGAGCGAGGCTGTGACGTACCCGAGGACGTTCGCCGACAGATCGACTGCCTCGTCGACACGGCCGATGCTCTCGACGACGTCGCTCCGTCCCGATAGTCGAACCGCTCGGCCCGATGGCAGGCGAGTGCCCGACAGGCCTCTGTTCCCGAGCGGGTCGTGGTCGTCGGGGCCTGTTGCACGAAGCCGAGCAGCTTAGTAGTGCGTATCAATTTACAATTCGGTCAGGTATGCATCCAGACTCTGCGTCTCCTCGATCCAGTCGTCGGGCACGCGCTCCCGATCGCACAGTTCGATGAGATCCCCGCCGCCCGATCGCCCCTCGCGCCCGGCGATCGATCCGATGCGGATCGATTCTCCCTCTGAGATCGTCACGATATCCACCTCGCAATCCGAGCTCTCGGGGAGGGGGTAGCGATCAATGACGTCCTCACACGTCCAGTTCGACTCGACAACGTCGGCTCGGTGCAACCACCGATCGCCGGGCAACGAACCGGGGCGGAAGCGAATGGCTCGTCTCGTCGAGCCGAGCTCACTCTCGAGGACGATCGAGTGTTCGGCGAAGAGACCCGACATGGCGGACTCCTGGCGTATTGAGGGCCGGGGGACAGGAGACACATCTCCTGTGCTCGGATGTTGCAAACGCAAGTGTGTACCCGACAGGGTAGCGCGTCCGGCCTTTCATGTCGAACAGGTCCGGTCCGGATATCGCGTACGGTCGTCTACTCGACGCCAGACGTCGTAGACCGAGGCGAGAAGCCGACGGTACGACGTTTTGCTGACTCGAGCGAGCTGAGCCCACATCCATTCGGTGGCGCCGTCGGAGAGAGGCTCGCCCGTCTCCCAGCGAAGCGCGGGCCGCTTTTCGTCCTCGTCGTATAGATCGTGCTCGATCTCGAGGTCCCTCTCCATGGCGATGCGCACCTCGCGTGTGGGCAACAAACTATCAGTAGAACACGGTGAACACTACGAGATGTCTCGGGGAGGTGCAATGCAAACCAAACACCAAACACCGACCAATGCATCTCGCTCACATGTGATTCCCGGTGTCGGTCTCCTTTCATCGCTGGGGACGCGTTCGGACGAGCGGGAAGCAGGTATGAAAAGGGATGACTCAGGTCCGTGGGAGCTCGCCGACGCATCTCTTTCGGAGCGCCAGCTCCCAGCCGGCAGACAAACGGGTGTGGCGAGTACAAGTACCGTGCCAAAGCGTACCCCACGGTATCCGAGCGGACCCGTATGAAAGCGGCTCGGTGTGATTCGAACTCCACCCTTGACACGGGCGAACATATCTTCGATTTTATTATCAGAAAGCATCATTCAAACTGACACAACAGGCTAGATGCGGCCGAAGGGCGGACTGCTATCGAGCCCTCGCATGACATTGACTCCTCTACAATCCTCTCTCGTTCATGCGGCGATAGACGTGTGGAGTTGGTGACATTCGTGTAGATTGTGTGAGCACGAAGTGAGAATTACGCTCGAAGACGTGATGGTTTCATAGTGTTCGAGCGGTTCACACGACGATTACGCCTTCCATCGGCTCCATCGAGGACATGCTTGTTATCGGTATCTCGCAATGGAGAAACATGATGAGACGTCACCATCTCTCGTGTATCGGTCTTCTGGGATTGTTCGTCTTCATCGGAGGATGTTTCGGTGAGAACCCCCGTTCGTTCGAGTATCAAGGGGTCACCGACACCGGAACGGATCTCGGGCAAGGCCCGTCGACGGCCGATATTCGCTCGATGGATGTGGATGGCCCAGTTGGAGACGGGGGGCTTCCGGGCTCGGACGTCCGGGACATGGCTGACGCTTCGGAGGAGCCGAAGGGGCCTCGCCTCCAAGGCGGACTCTCGATCAGTGAGGGACGGCCCATGACACACGAGGGAGGCGGCGAGAGCGAGACGATGAGGCTCGAGGGGCGTCTCGAATCCGCCCACTCCGATCAGATCTGCACGGCCGAGACCTCCGAAGGCGACCAATGGCAGCTTCGGTTCGAGCCCCCGGTGTTGCAGTAAACATGCTCGATGCTCGCGAATATCGAGACGACATGGCTCGGAGACACGTCTCCCGAGAAAGATATACTGCCGCATCGATGACCTCGTGATCTCGACCTTTTCCGTGCATTCGTCGTTCAGCGCACCTCGACACCTCGCAGAACCCATGTTTGAAC
>JAQCND010000062.1 GCA_028274765.1 Bradymonadaceae bacterium | reverse complement strand
ATCCATCGAGACGTCCAGATCCAGTTGCTGCACCAGATCGGCCATGAAGAGAAAACTTCCCTTCAACACTCCGATGACATGCAGTGGGCGTCCCTGAAAATCCTCCGTAATTTCAGCGCCGAGCTCGACGATCCGAGACTGGATCTCCTCGGCGCTCAACATCGCTTCGATGCGCGGTTCCTCGATGGCGAATCACCTCGTCACGTGGACGCAAAAAGTACCGATTGGGTCTCGAAAGGAGAGCGATAGGTCCGGAGACGACGATCGAGTGCCGGGATGCAACATCCGCCGGGTGCGAGCTCCGGCGAACCAGTACGGGCAGACGTCCATCAAACCCAGGCATGGTTGATGATCTCTCCGAAACCGCCTCCCCCCGGTACGATGTAGTCGTTGTCGTCGAGCCCGCTCTCGCGCTCGGGGGCCTGACCGGGTCGCATCTCGAGGACCTCGTTCGGACTCATGCCCCGATCGAGCCGGAGCGTATACACGGAGACGTCGGGATGCACCGATGTCATGCGTTCGATAAATTCCGGCGTCACGATCGCGTTGAGTGTGACGATCTGGGCGGCCTCGCCCTCGACGCGCTCTTTGTAGTAGCTCACGACCGTCGAGAGGGACGAGCCCGTCGCCCCCATCGGATCGGGAAACAACACGATGCGATCATCGATCGAGTCGCCGATCTTGGCCCCGTTGACATCGGCGCCCACGACCCCTCCGTCGTCATCGGTCTGTCGAGACATGATGACGTGATCTTGGCGGACGCGATCACTTGTGAGCAGAGCCGTCAACGTATCGAAACAGACCTGAGAGGGAATCATGCCTGCTCGGGCGACGTCGACCGTCACGACCGAGGTCTCGGGATCGATGATGTCGCCTCGGTACACGCCCCGATCGGTGCTCTCCTGCATGCGACTCGGGATTTCGGCCGTCGTCCGTGGAAATGCCCCGTTGATCACAGTCTGAAGCAGCGTGCGATAGAGTGAACGCAGCAGCCGATTGAACTCCGGCTGCCCGATCTCCGGTGAACAGAGACGGGCCAGTCGAGTGAGGGCGAGCGGATCTTGCTGAATGTGGATCTGCTCCCCGTAATCGTGCTCGATTTCACTCGGCTGCGACTGGAAATCGCGATACTGGCTATCGCCACTCATAACGTCAGTTGTCCTCCGACGAACTCTCTGAACTCGACGACGGATACCCTTCCTGGAAGCATCGGCGACAGCGAGCCTCGTATTCGTCGTCCGAACCGACGAGGACCTGTTGAGGATCACTCGCCAGACGATAACTGTGATTGGCCGGATTCCCGCACTTGACACAGATAGCCAGAAGTTTGGTGACGTACTCGGATCTCGCCATCAAACGGGGCATCGGCTCGAAGGGCTCGCCGCGATAATCGAGGTCCAGCCCCGCGACGACGACCCGACATCCCTCGCCCGCCAGCTCCCCGGCGAAGTCGGCCAACTCCGACCCGAAGAACTGACTCTCATCGATCCCGACGACCTCTGTCGAGGGCTGGAGTCGATCGCGAATATCCTCGACCGACTCGACGGGCTCGCTCGACAGGGCCGATTCGTCGTGGCTGACGATCGAGTCGTCATGGTATCGATCGTCGAGACGAGGCTTGAAGACCTGCAGATTTTGCTCGGCGTACTGGGCTCGCTTCAGGCGGCGGATCAGCTCCTCGGTCTTGCCGGAAAACATTGGACCACAGATCACTTCGATCCAACCGACGTCGTTGGGCTGAACGATCATGCCACACCTTCGGGTCCCGCGATGCATACTTCCATCTCGTAAAATCATTCGGACATCGTTCGGTTTCGGTCCATCCCCGGACATGATGTGTAGCCCCCACGTCTCGATTCTGCAAGGAGCGCGTCACCGT
>JAQCND010000058.1 GCA_028274765.1 Bradymonadaceae bacterium | reverse complement strand
CTGAAGAGCGCTATCGCCAGTTGCGCGATTCGGCCGAGAGTGCCCGTGACCGCCGAGACGCCCGGCTGCAACTGGCCCGTATCGCAGCTCAGCAGGGTCACGTCGAAGAGGCGCTCGAGACGTATGAAGCCCTCGGTGCCAAGTCGCCCCACGACGACGTAATCGGGGCGCGCGCTTTGTGGGAGGCGTCGACGCTGCTCGAGGAGGCGCGCGACGTCCCGGAGCGCGTTCGTACCCTTCGCACGACACTCGTCCGGCGCTATCCGGGCTCGACATGGGCTGAAACGGCGGTTGATGCCCTCGCGGCCGAAGCTCGTGAGCGCAACTCTCCCGAGGCCCTGCGCTCGCTCGTCTCGACGCTCCATCCCGACATCGAGGACACCCCCGTCGCCGACTACCTGCATTTCGAGGTGGCACGAGAGCTCGAGACCATCGATGCGTCGGACGACGCTCGCAAGCTCTATCAGCGTCAGCTCCGGCGATACCCAGACGGAAGCAAAGCGGACGACGCCGAATGGCGACTCGCTCAACTCCACCTCGCCGACCAGCGTTGGTCCGATGCCATCGAACTCCTCCGCCGAGTCGCCGAACGCGTCCAGATCTCGTGGTTCGCCGGCACGTATACGTCTCCCTGGGCGAGTCCCGCTCGCTACCGCCTTGGCTTCCTCTATCTCACCCATTTGAGCGATTACGAACGCGCCATCGCTCATTTCCGTCAGCATCTCAGCGATTTCGACGGCAATCGACTGACCGACGATGCGGCATGGGGCATCGTCGAGGCGCATCGACTCGCCGGTCGTCAGCAACGGTATCGCGACGAGCTTCGTACATTTGTTGAGACATATCCCGAGAGCCGCTACGCCCGAGAGGCTCGCGAACGACTCGAATAGATGGCCTCGAACCCTCCGTATGTGGTCTCGATGAAACGTCGAGGATCGGCCGATCTCGAGATACGCGTCTCCATGTGGGGCCCTCCGGCGCGCCCACGTGCACGCCACCCGCCATAAACCGGCCAGTCGAACGAGGGGGATGACCGTCTTGTTCGAGGCAGTCCGGTCGAGCGGCGATGCTCCTTCCAGATACCCTGACAGCACGCCGTTCACCCCTCATCGATGATCGTCGGCCGAGCTGCGGGGGTTGTTGCGTCCACGAGAGTGCAAGAGCGGAGTCTCCTCCGGTCTGGCGCTCGTGGCGAGGAGATCTGTGATCTCGATAGCTCTCTGTATCTCGGATCGACGTCGAAGCAATCGAGACAAAAGGTGTCATGTTGCTCCCCTCTCGACGGCGGGTCCGCTCGGATGCCGGGGAGTCTCATGCGGCACGAGGTTTGAGGGGGATGCCGGCGCTCCACGATCATGTTCCACGGACCCGAGTCCTCCCCCTCGAGGGCCGCGCAAGTCCGTTGCTGAACCGATGCTGTATCGTTTCCGGAGAACGTAGGGCGACTTGGGTTCGCCTCGAAGTCTGGCACTCGCGACACTTTGCGCGCGCCCTCAAAACGTGTCACAATCATCCTCGTGGCCGTCTGATTCGTCTGTCACATTCGAGGTTTCCCATGATACGTTCGATGACTGGCTCGAAGCATGTCGTCTGGAGC
>JAQCND010000055.1 GCA_028274765.1 Bradymonadaceae bacterium | reverse complement strand
TTCATCCCCGATCTTCGACTCGGCAACTACTACCTCGAGCCGGGGAGCAGCGACAGCGAATTCGAGACCCGGGATGCTCCCAACGTGCCGAGTGCCGAGAAGACGGATCAATCTCGCACGATCGAATTCATCTACGACCAACCCATGATGGGAGAGGTGGCAGCCCGGGTACGACACGCCCCCAACAGCGGCTCGGACAATCCGGTCGGCGGCTCCAGTTACGGCTACCGACTGTCGGTCGACAAGTGGGACCCGCAGCCGGTGAAGGTCCAGTCGTTCCCCACCACCAAAGAACAAGTCCTCGAACCGGGCGATCTGGGCGTCTTTGAACTCCAGGTGCAGCCGGGCGAGGTCATCCAGATCGATCCTCAGACACCCGACGGGGTCGATTTCGACGGGGAGAGCCGCCTCTATCGCACCAGCGACTGGCAGCGCTTCGACGACAACGACTTCGACGGGATGACGCTCAGCGTCGCCAATTCCGGGACGTTCTGGTACGACGTCCGCGACGAAGACGGCCGCGGCACCCAGGGGCAACCGCTCCAAATCAAATTTACCAAGATCAGCCCGAAAGAGCTGAACAACTTCCCCGCCAAGGTCAACGACTCGATCGACTCGTCCGAGCAGGCCGATTACTACTACGTCCCGGCGCAGTCGGGCGATCAATTCGACTTCATTATCGAGACTGCCTCGTTCGATCCGCGCATGCGCATCTACGAGCTGCCGGGATTCGATCTGCGGGGCTTCACCCTCGATCAGAAGACACTCGCCGCCGATCGCGACGGCGGATTCATCGTCAAGATCAATCCGGACGATTCGGATGCGAGCGGCTCCTATACGCTCGGGGTCGACAAGATCCAGCCCAACCAGCTCGGCCAACCGCCGGCGTCGGACTCGGGCACCCTCGACAATCCGCCGTTTCGGGCGTGGTACGAGATTCCGGTCAACAAGGATCGCATTTACAAGGTCAGCTACAACCGGACCGGACGCCAGTTCGACGATCGACTCTACGTCTTCGATCCGTCGGACATGGATACCATCGAGCGGGGTTTCAGCTCGCCGGTGCGATTTCAGGCTTCGAGCGACGGCTCGGTCTATATCGCCCTCTTCGACGACGAAAACCGGGGCGGCTCGAATTTCACCTACGACATCAGCGTCGAGGAGTTCTCGGTCGAATCGCTGAGCACAAACACTCAAAAACAAGGGACCCTCTCGAACGGACAAGAGCAAAAGATCTACCTGTTCGACACCCAGACCGGGGCCGTGGACCTGAGCGTCGAGGCCCAGGGATCGTGGACCCCCGAGGTCTCCCTGCTCGAACAGGGCGGCGACCTGGACGACATCGACGATGCCACGCCCTATCGCGGCATCATTCGCTATGCCTCCGACAGCAGTCAGAACTACGCCGCCGTCGTGACCGCTCGAGACTCGAGCCGCTCGGGTCCGTTGAACTACACGATCGAGGCGAAGACGATCTCGCCGTCGAATCCCACGGCCGAGAACGAGCCCAACAACACCGATCAGGAAGCCCAGATCATCAGCTCGACCCCCACGGTCGTCGACGGATCGCTCGGCAACTCCGGTGACAGCGTCGATCGCTTCCAGATCGATCTGCAGGCCGGTCAGCGCATCTGGGCCATCGCCGCCGAGCAGGGCAACAATTCGCTCATCCCGCGCATCCGGCTCTACAACCCCTCGGGCAATCGCGTCGAATCGGATCGCCTCGACGGGCCCGGGCTCTTCCCGGCGCTGACCGCCGAACAGGTCGACGAGACGGGGACGTGGCAGGTCGCACTCGAACGAAATGACAACGACGAGAGCGGCAACTACTACCTCTACTTCTTTACCTCCGAGGCGCTGACGTTCTCCGAATCCGAGCCCAACAACAACCAGTCGGAGGCCCAAAATCTCCAGACGATCGACGCCCCGAGCCGCATCCGTACCGAAGTGGGCCCCAACGATACGACCGACGTCTTCGAGTTCGAACTGACGCGTGACCTCGAGACACTTCGCCTCTTCCTCCAGGATGCCAGCGACGGCCACAATCTCGTGCTCCGCGACAGTTCCTTCAACGTCGTCAAGGCCCAGGGCCCCGCCCACGGGGGAGATAGCCAGCCGGACTTCGAGGCCTCCAACCTCGATGCCGGCACCTACTACGTGGAACTCGGTCAGGGCAACGTCGGGAACCGCGAACAGGTCGACATCGAGATGCGTCTGACGCCGTAACGCGCCGGGAGTCTCCGGCGCCCTCTGTGCGTCCATGGGAGCAAGCCATGACGATCGGGCTCATTCTGGGCAGTGCCTTCGACGCTCCGCCCGAGGGCATGCAACTGGTCTCTCGCTCGTACGAGACTCCCTGGGGCGAGGCGCGTCTCCACCGGGTCGAGGAACTCGACCGCGAGGCATGGGTCCTCTTTCGCCACGCTCGGGACCACGAACGATTGCCCCATCAGATTCCCTACCGGGCTCACGCTCATGCCCTGCGAGCAGCTGGCTGTGAATCGCTGCTGGTGACCAGTTCCGTCGGGGTCCTCGACGACGATCTCCCGCTGTACGAGCCCTTGCTCGTCGACGATCTCGTGACCCTGGACAATCGCTTGCCCGACGGAAGTGCCTGCACGATGTTCGAGACCTCGAGCGCCGATCAGGGCCATCTCGTCCTCGACGAGGGATTGTTCGACGACGCCCTCAATGCACAGCTCCGCCAATTCGCCGACGAGGTCGGCCATCCGATCGCCGGAACGGCGACCTTCGGATACGTCGGGGGACCGCGAGGCAAGACCAAGGCCGAAAACCGCATGTGGGGCCAGCTCGGCGCCGGGGTCAATTCGATGACTCTCGCGCCCGAGGTCGTCCTCGCCAACGAACTCGAGATCCCCTGTGCCGGTGTCGTCGTCGGCCACAAGTACTCGACCCCCGACGAGACGGCCATGGAGGATACTGACGCCGTCGAGACGTCGCTGAAGTCTTCACGCGAGCCACTCGCTCGCATCGCCACCGCTTTTCTCGAAGAGGGCTCACCCGTCCCATTCGGCAACCAGATCTACCGATTCGATGACGACACCTGACGTCGACATCCAGGCCTTTCTCCGGAAGCACCTCGACGGGCTCACGCCACTCGGCTCCCCCGAACCCCTCTCGGGGGGCATGCTCAACGTACTCTGGCGGATTCCGGCCGACCCGGACGCCATTGTCGTCAAGTACGCCCCCCCTTACATCGCGGCCGATCCCGACTCGCCGCTGGACCCGAGTCGCCTGACGTTCGAGTTCCGGGCCCTCGATATCTTCGACGTCGGCGGGGAGTTGGCCTCGCTCGGATTGTCGACCGTCCGCCCGCCGCGTCCGTTGGCCTTCGATGCCTCGATCCCGATGCTCGCCATGGAGGACTGCGGCGACTGGCCCCACCTGGGCGACCGCCTGCAGCGAGGCGACGAGGCGGTCGCCCTCGATCGAGGCGACGGCGAGGTCGCCTGGGATCTCGGTCGATGCCTCGGGCGACTCCACCGTCGAACACTGGACGACGCCGAAATTGCAGCTCGATTCGACAACTCGCCCATCCAGGAGATGCGTCGCGACATGCAGTACGCCTCCGTGGGGGCTCTTCTGGAGCGTGCCGACGTCGAACGAGCCGACGAACTGGGCGAGCGGGCGGCCGAGCTCGGGGAACGTCTGACTCAACCCGGACGATGTCTGACGATGGGGGATCTCTGGCCGCGCTCGCTCCTCGTCGACGGCGACCGCGATCTACTGCGGCTGATCGACTGGGAGTTCGCTCATTACGGCGATCCCATTCAGGATGTGGCTCATCTGGCCGCTCATCTCTGGATGCACGCCCACTGCGGCGACGCGGGGACGCGACGGCGCACTCGCGCCTGGGGGGAGGGCTTCTGGCGAGGATACGCCGACGCCGTCGCATCCGTACGCGACGACCTCCTGTCGTCGTCCGCCGCCCGAGATGCCAGCCTCCACGTCGGGGCCGAAATTCTCGTGCGTACCGTCGGTCCCTTCCGGGAGGACTATCTCTACGAGGATTGTCTGCCTGAGGGGCAAAAGGTGAGAGAGGCGGTCTCGGCAGCCGTCGACTTCATGACCAATCCCCCTTCACTCGAGGCACTCTGCATGGGGGCTTTCGATTCGCTCCCAGATCCCTGATCGATCCCCATTTCTGGAGCCACGAGGACCCAAGCTCTTCTCGTTCCTTCGCCCTGCCCCTATGGCGGGCAAACGAGCCATGTCTCAGGACAGTGGCATCGGGATTCGTCGCCCAGAGACGCAATCTGGCTGAGCGTCTGATCTCCAACAAGGCATGGAAGCGTTCCAGAGGCCACCATCGAGGTTCATACCCGATAACCGGGCACCTCGATGTGTCTTCGGAATCTTCTTCCCTCGCATCCTCGGTGTGAGATGTCGCCACGGTCCCCTGACCTCCGTGAGGCACACCCGATATCCAGATGGGGACCATCTCCGGGATAAGTGTTTTGTACTTTATTTATTAGGGGCCGGCACGTCACTCCGAATCGGGATCTCCACCATTTCGAATCATGCGCTCGCGCGCTTCCAAAGGCGTCCGACCGGTCCAGCGTTTGAAAGCGCGGTGGAAGCTCGACACCTGATTGTAGCCGAGCTCGTGGGCGATCGAGCGGATCGTTCGATCCGGCTCGGCCAACAGCTCGCGGGCTTGCTGCTCGCGAACTTCGTCACGGAGCTCGGTGTACGAGTAACCGTGTTCCTCGAGGCGTCGCTGAAGCGTCCGTCGACTCATGCCGAGCTGTCGCGCCACGTCGTTTTGAGTGCCCATCTCCGCCCCGAGATGTTCGTGGAGAACTTCGCTGACACGCGAGATGAAGTCGTCGAATGCATCCGACTCCTCCTGTAGCTCTTCGGTGCGTCGTTCGGCGAGCTCCTTGAGATAGGGGCGCGAAGCCGGGTCGGGGCCGGTGATAGACCGATCGAATACGTCGCTGTCGAACCAGAGACAGTTGCGCTCACAGCCGAACGTCACCGGCACCCCAAAGCGGTTTGTCCCTTCATCGACCAGCGCATGCAGATTCTGCTGGCGCGCAACACCTATCAGCTCGAGAAGATCGCCGAAAAGCTCAATCAGTTTGAAAACAAATGCGGCGGA
Source organism: Bradymonadaceae bacterium (assembly GCA_028274765.1). Lineage (GTDB taxonomy): Bacteria > Myxococcota_A > Bradymonadia > Bradymonadales > Bradymonadaceae > CAJXPB01. The sequence continues at coordinate 1,764 of JAQCND010000055.1, read as the reverse complement.
CAGACCAGCGAAGTGGCCACGACGCTGTCGGTGCGCAAGGATCTGATGGGCGTCAACAAGCCAACCGAGGCAGTCGGCTCGACCGAGACGCTGGACCCGGCCGAGCGATTCCGAGAAGTCCTCTCGCCCGGCTACGTTCCGGTCGACAAGCGCATCCGATACAGTACCGACGATACGGTGGGGAGTCTCATGGCCCGCGATCCCGAGATCCTCTCCGAGACGTTCTTCATCGACCTGACGGACTTCGCCAACCTCGAGCTGAGCTGCAACGCCAAGGTCCAGTCGGTAGCCGTCAATCTCGTCGGGGAGAATCTCGGGGATGCCCGCCCGACGGTGACGTTGCTCTACGACGGCACCAGCAAGCTCCGCTCCTGTCAGCCGGGCATCGCCGAATATGTCGACACCATCGGTGAGACGGCGACCCGATATGGTAAGATCAGCCGCTTCCGCACGAAGGGGCGAAGCACGTCGCCCGTGGCGACCACTCAGGGCTTCGGAGACAGTGGAGGCCAAACGAGCCAAACACTCGCCGGACTGCCCCTGGCGTCGCAGTATACGCTCCTCATCGACAAAAACGCTGGGAAAAATGGCAGTATCAACTGGAGCAACCTCGAAGACATCGAGCTGAAGCTCGAGTACACCTACCAAGACGTCTTCCCCGAGGGACAGTGTGAGCTGTGATCCTCCGATGCATCACTGACTCCCACTTGCGCGGATTATGGGGGCCTCGAGCCCCTTTCGAGCTCGAGTCACTTGTTCACTACGTTTATCTAGACGGATAGGGACGATGATGGACGTGTCCTTCTTGACGATCGCCTCGTTCGAGAGTGGATGGAACCATGCGGTCAAAAACCCGTCGAAGCCCTACGACTGCGACGACTCGAACCGCAGACGGAATCCGGGCCAGCGGGAGAAATGCAACGGCATCGACGACGATTGCTCAAATGGCGTCGACAGGGGCGATAGCGTCCCCGACTTCGAGAGCCGTTCCGCCTCGAGCCGACTCGCCTCTCGCGCTCCAAGACAGTGGAATACGCGGGCGAATAAGGGAGCTTCCTCTCTATCGATCGGAGTCACCTCTCCTCCCTGACCGGCGAGCGATGCTCTTCTCGTCTCGCAACTCAAGTGCCTTCAAGAGGACGATGCGTCGCCTCGGTCGACGGAGGGTTAAGCCTCATGACAGTGCTCGCCCTCCCTTTCGTCTCGAGGCGAGTTGTGCTAGCCGATCGACCCTCTTTTATGGAAGGAGTCGAGCCCGTTGGTCTCGTCGGATTCGCACGCGAGGAGCTGGATGTGACTATCGAAGCCGATACGCTCTGGTTGGACGGGGAATTCGTCGATTTCAGCGACGCGCACGTTCACGTGCTGACCCATACGCTGCACTATGGACTCGGCGCGTTCGAGGGCATTCGCTGTTATCGATGCGACGACGGGCGAAGCTCGATCTTTCGACTCGACGATCATGTCGAACGTCTCTACGACACGTGTCATCTGGCGACTATCGACATCCCCTGGTCGAAAGAGACCATTCGCGACGCCTGTCTCGAGGTCGTCGAGCGCAACGGCTTCGAGAGTGCCTACATCCGCCCTGTCGTCTTTCTCGGCGACGGGGAGATGGGCCTGGGGGCCACCGGCAACGAGGTGCGCACGGCGGTCGTCACCTGGGAGTGGGGGGCGTATCTGGGCGACGAGGGCCTCAATCAGGGCATCGAGGCCAAGGTGTCGAGTTTCACGCGCCACCACGTCAACAGTTCGCTGTTGAAG
>JAQCND010000043.1 GCA_028274765.1 Bradymonadaceae bacterium | reverse complement strand
AGTGGGCTTCCAGCCGGCTCACGCTCGCAGTGGGGCATTCCTTATGCGATCGCCCTGATGGATACGGGCAGATTTGTTTACAGACACGGAGGAGGCTCGTTATGAATTAGCCTCCGGGAGTATGCATGCATATATCGACGGATACGAGGTGGACCCCGGTCATCAGTGGGTCATGCCACACGGGCGATATTTCGGAATGCTCGTGCTGGCTCTTCGCTCTGGTCTCGCCGGCGCGAAACACCGGGGGCGTCCGCATGTGGTAGGACTACCTCGTCGCTTTCTGTCGACGGTCGACATTCACCCGCTCTTCTCCACCGATATACACGTGTGATGGCACATCCGACGCTTCGAGCCGCCATGGTGGCGATGTTCATGTTCGCTCTGACTTTTTTGGTCCCCCAGCCGGGAGAGACCCAACCCACCTCGTCCTCCGATAGCGGCTCGAGCTCTCGGATCGATAAACAGGGGGACGCCTCGTCGACGAAGCCCTCCTCCGAGGCGGACTCATCCGAGGCGGGCCAAGTGGTCGAAGTCCGGCCCGGTCTCGCCGTGATCAGTCTGGGCTCTCGAGACGGGCTCTCTCGCGGCGATCACGTCGAGCTCTTCCGAATCTACGAGGTCGACATGGCCGGCGACACGACAACCAGCGAGGAGACGATGGCCGTGGGGCGCGTGACAGCACTCGGCGAGGAGCGCGCCCAGGTCGAGCTCGGCATCGACGAGCGGGTCGAAGCCGGACACGCCGCGCGTCGCACCAACCGGAGTCTCACGGCGAGTGCCATCGCCCCGCCGCGTCCCGCAGGGGTGCAGTCGTTCGCCATCACCATCCGTCCGTTTCTGGCCACCGGTGAACTCGCCGGTGGAGCGGTCAATCATCTGTCGTACAAGTATGCCTTCGAGTGGCCCGGTCTACTGGAGGTTCAGCTCAACCCGGCCACCTTCGCCCTCGCCGACGGGCCTGACAACCTCGCCCTCGCCGCTCGTGCGTCGATGTCGTTCGACCTCTCTGTCTTTCGGATCGGCCTCGGCCTGGGAGTGACTCGGATCGCCGAGCAATTGACGACTCCGATTTCGTCGGATGCCACGGAGGAGTCGATTCGTCGCACGGCCAACCTGACGATCGGCCAAGTGCTTCGACTCGGAGCTCGGGATGGACTGCACCTCGAACTCGACAACACCGTCGTGCTCAAGCGCCGCTCGGTTCGAAACGGGGAGTTCATGTTCGTCTACGGAGGCACGACGGGGGACGTCCAGGTCCCATTGAACAACGTCCTCGACAACACGTGGCTGATCACGCGAGGGGGCTTTCATCTCTCGGGTCAGGCCTTCGGTGAGTTGGGCCTTCGATTCCTCGCCTCCGGCAACGGGAGCTCGGGATCGCTCTTTTTCGATGCCACGGCGGGGGGCGTCGGCGTGATCGGACCCGAGGCGAGCTACGGCGGTCCCATGGTGGGATTTGGCATTGAATATCGACCCTGATATCGTTTGAAAAACGCTATGGCTCCGACGTCCTCCGATCACCAACACACGTCGTCGCACCACCCGCCCTCGATCCAGGAGCTCGAGGCACGAGAGCGTGCCGATCTGGCTAACCATATCGAGATCCGCGAGACCGACGGTCACCTCGATATTGTGCGTCGTCCGACCGCCGGGGAGCGACTTAAACAGGCCTTTCTCGTCGCGTCCTCCGGTCTGTCGCTGATCGTCGCCTTTCTCGCCGTCGTCGCCATCTACGAGGTGGCGATCGGCCGCTATGTCGAGAGTGGATGGGTCGACACACTCGAGATGGCATCCCTCTTTGTCTGCCCCGCTCTCATGATCGCATTGTGTGTCTACGCGATCGGCGTGGCCACGCTCAAACGCCAGCACATGCGGATCGAGGGGGAGGGAGCGCGGCGTTCGATCGTGACGACCTACGAGCCCTTCGACGAGGAGGACGTGCGGTCGCTGGAGGTCGATGCGATCGACTCTCTCTTCTTGCGCGAAGAAAAAGTCCCCAAGCAAAAGGCGCGTTCTTACGGCTTGCTTTCACCCAGTTTCAACAAACATCTCCCCGAACACGACCGCAAATACCATCTCAAGGCCCAATGCGCGGACGGTGAGGAGCGCCTTGTCCGCGAGGACATCGTGCCTCGCGCCAACGCCCTCGCCCAGCAACGACTCCTCGCCTCCTATCTCGACCTCGATACTCGTGACGAGATCGTCCACGATCGCAAGTCGCTGGTATGAGTGCGAGTTCCGGCGACCCTCGCCGCTATCCGCCGGCCCCTTGCCGACGGTAGCCATGTCGAGGAACCGTGTCAGGGAATCTGCCCGCGCTCGCCGAGTCGCTGCAGAAACTCCGCCAGATCGACCAGGGGAATGTCGACCGGACAGATCCCTTCGAGTTCATCCGGGTCGCAGTTCTCCAGCGCCTCGGCCGAGGGAATGGCCTCTTCGCAGGTCGAGAGGTCTCGCATGCTTCCCATCGCCAGGTAGGAGGGGATTTCGTGGCGTCCCTCGGGGATGACCGACAGGTCGGAACACGCCGCCTCGCAGAGCCCACATCCGATACAGCGCTGCCAGTCGGCCATCAGTTCGCGCTCCTCGTTGTCGAGCGAGTGCAAACCCTCCTGCTCGAAGTTGTCGCGAAATTGCTCGAGCCCACCCGGATCATAGACGAGCAGGAACTTGGCGAGGTAGTGCAACAAAAAATGCCATCCCAGAAGAACGAGCGCGTGCAGTCGTCGCATGGCGTGGCGGGAGCGTGGAGAGAAGTCGCGTCTCATAGTCGTTCGACGAGGCGTCGTGCGGCCATTCGACCCGTGACGAGGTCGACCCCCATGGCACATCCGTCGTGATGGGGATGAAAACCGGCGAGCATGCGACCTGCGGCCGCGAGAGCATCGAACGCCGGCTCCCCGTCGCGATCGAGAGGGCGGGCCTGCTCGTCGATGGCGAGGCCCATCCGAAAGAGTCGATGGTCGCTCCAGGGGTGATCGCCGAGATAATCGGCGAGATGAGCATCCTCGGGATTGGCGACCGGGGCCCCGTCGAGCCAGAGCGGCACGCTCGAGAGAGGTTCTCGCATGGGGGGCTCGGCCGGGAGACCGCCGCCGACCCAGCGCCCGGTCGCCAGCACGGCCCCGTCGACTTGATGGGATTCGCCCGACTCGAGTTCGATGCCTTCGAGTCGATCGTCTCCAGTCGACAGGGCTACGACGCGATCGTCGATGCGCTCGAGATCGTCTCGACGGCGCAACCATCGATCGAGGCGCCACCCGAAAACAGCGTCTCGAGGGGCGGGCCACTCCGCAACAGGTGTATGGAGGGCGTCGGTGAGTCTCGACCACATGGCCGTATGCGTCTCGTGGGTGGCGCCGATACAGGGAGGGAGCACCACCTGATCCAGCACGTGGTCGCCGATGGCAGCTCGGAGAGGTTCGATGTAGGTATCTCCGCCGCTCTCCTCCCATCGAGTCTCGAGGTCGGTGGCGACACGGACCGGATGCCCACTCGCTTCGAGGGTCTCGAAGGGGTCGATGGTGATCGCCCGAGCCCGGAGATTGTCGGCCGAGTGGAGATAGTCCGCAAGCGCGTCGGCCCGCCAGTTCGAGAGATCGGGACAGCGCACCACGCCGACCGTCGTGCCGGGCGCGAAGTCGAGTGGTAGCAGCGATGGAGCTGCGAGGTCGGGACAGGTCGGATGCCCGTATGGCCCCGGACGGACGGTTTCGTCGTCGAGTCGAGTCAGGCCGGGATACGCCAGTCGATCGAGTGCAGCGTCGAGGTGGGGCTCGACGTCTTCTCGATCCAGTTGCAGCCGTCGATACGGATGAAAGGGACGACGCTCGGCGAGGGCACGCCACCGCGAAGCGCGGTCACGCCTCAACGTGGGCGTGGGCGACTCGCGACGCTCGACGGCTCCGGCAGCATCGTCGGGGGGATCGGCAACGGGCCCGAACACCGAGCCCAGCCCGCCCCACAACCCTGTGGCTCCGGGGCTCGATTCGTGGACGATGACGACTTCGCAGTCGAGGTGGTAGAGTTCGAAGGCGGTCGTATGAGCGGCCAATCCGCCCCCGATGACGGCGATGGTCGGAGAGATAGTCACAGTCGTGTAAGATAAAGAGTCAACGTGGCCAATCGGGAGTGTCGCGAAGTCGTGCCGAATGTCAAATCGTCTCACCCCACCCGAGCCCGAGGGCGATCGCACTGGAACGTGTCCTCGCTCGTGGTCGCCCTGCGCCTTTCCCGGAGGAAGTCGCTGAAGCGACGCGCCAGCAAATGGCTCACATCGCGGACGTATCGAGGCGCTCCGGGCGTCGATCGCCCCTCGTGCCCCCTCGATGACTGCCCGGAGCGCTCCTGTACGCCCCCCGGACGTGAGCGGATCGCCGGCTCATATCCGCGATCGTTTCATCCTCATGCGATGGCCCTCACCCGAGACCGGGGGCTACTACTGAGATGAAGGCCTCCTCGGCTGCGTTGTCATCTCGAACGTCCTCCGTCGACCACGAGGTGGCGTCGATTGCCCCCCCGTCCTCGCTCGATCGCCGGCGAGATACGCGTCGCCACCTGGAGGCTCCTCCGGCGCGCTCGCCTGAGACAGACCCGCCGATCGTCCGGCCAGCCGATCGAGGGGGAACTTGCATCGCTGGACACGGGGTCGTTGAATCCACGATCGAGTGACGTTGAGTACCGCCTCGATCCTCCTCGATCCTCCCGACGAGGAGTCACCCGGCGCCTCGCCGGTAGAGATGCTCGTGTCGAGCAGACACCCA
>JAQCND010000038.1 GCA_028274765.1 Bradymonadaceae bacterium | reverse complement strand
AGCGGATGGACCTCTCGGAGAGCCGGCGGCGCCAGTCACGACTACGGATTGCGCTCGTAATGTTCGAGGTCGTAATCGGCCCCGAGCTCCTCGAGCAGCCAGACGATGCGGATCGAGCGAGATCCCTCGAGATGATGAACGGTCAACATGGCACAACCTCCGGCGTTTCGATGAACATTTGTCTCTCAAGTGCCATCTCGCACGCCGTTCGGCAAGCGATGAACGTCTTTCTCTCATCGGAGGCATGCCGAAGTGGCCCGCAAGCGGAGCGACCGAGACGGAAGCCGCCACATCGAGGGAAGCCCTCCCTTCTAGAGCCCCATACGTCGACGAGACGCGATCGCTTGTCCTTCAGGAGAGATGCAAATCACCGACAACGGGTTCGAACTGGAGGCATATCGGGGCTCGAATACGTCCCGAACGATAGAGACTGGTCTCGACTTCTTCCGCTTCCATCACAGAAACATCGGGTGTTTGAAACGGAATGGATGTCTCGCAAAAACGGGATCGAGCGCAATTTTTATTTACTTTATGTCACCATTAGTGTGACTTAAAACATCACTAATGTCTGAAGCGACCACATTCCGAGCACCGACGGGAACGGAAGCACATAGCTTCGAGCGGAAACCCGGAGTCGAAAGCGTGGAACTCCATCCCATTCGAGTCCCGCAGGAGTGACAGCAACCCCAAATGAACACGAGTAGACCACCCGTCACACCCCGCGCTTGGCTCGGTACTGCTGATGGTACGGCTCGGCGTAGAAGAACTCGACGTCGTGGCGGAGGTCGGTGGCGACCTCGACGTCGTGCCGTTGTTGATAGTCGGCCCGCATGCGCTTCGCCAGATCGAACTGATCTTCGTCGACCGTCAACAGCGCCGACCGGTACTGGCTGGTCCGGTCGATGCCGACGCCGCGCCCCGATGAGGGTGTGTGATGATTCCAGAAGAGGCCCATGACGGCCTGATCCGACAGTACCTCCGGATCGTAAACGACCCGCACCACCTCGGCGTGTCCCGTATCCCCCCGACACACCTCTTTGTAGGTCGGATGTGGCGCGTCGCCTCCGGCGTATCCGACCGCCGTCGTGTAGACACCATCCTGTTTCCAGAACAGTTGTTCGGGGCTCCAGAAACACCCCATCCCGACGATCAACTCGCGCATCTCGTCGGGAAACGGCGGCTCCAGCGGCGTGCCGAGTACCTCGTGTTCGTCGGGGACCTGCATGGGATGCTGTTCCGATACCTCTCGCTGATCGTCGTGTCTCATGGTTGAACCTCGTGCGTGTCGATGTTGGATATGTCGATATCGGTCTCGAGCACTCGTTCTTGACAGGAAACGACCGTCCCTCGTCGGAGATTCCCCTGTCTGCTCCGACACCTCGCCTCACGCCGTGACCTCGACCACTCCATAAGTGTCTCAAGCCCGACAGGCATTTCGAGGGACACTCGACATCCATCTCACATGGCCCTACAAGGAGGGAGACTCGAGTCTCGCTCAAACGTGTCGCCATCATACCAACGCCATGAGTATCGACGCACTTTGCGACTGGGTCTTCGATCCGATACGGAAAGCCGACCACTGGCGGACGGGGTGTCAGCATGCCTTCGAGGGACTCTTCGACGGGCCCGACGACCGATATTACAAGTCGGGCTGGGAGAGTAAGGTCACCTCGCGCATCAACGCTACGCCCTCCCGAGACGCCATCCCCTACGCCGCCCTGATCCACCCCGACAATCCCAACTCGGGGCCGTACAGCGGGATGAGTTTCGTGCTGTTCCCGCCGTTTCCGCCCGACGACGAGGATGACCCACTCCAGACGGGGCTGATCGGGCTCGTCATCGGGACGCGCGGCCTCCACCCCGACGAGGAGGTCCTGGCCCGACCGGGACACGCCCGCAAGGCCCAGGCCATCGCTCGCCATCTCAACGCCCGAGCCCCCTCCGGCGAGCAGGTCGCCTGGGCCAAGTCCGATCCGGTCCGCACCGATCGCGACATGCCCCAGACCGCTCGCCGCATCTTCGAGGGCCACGAGTCGGTCTTCGACAAGTACGGGAGCTTCGTCTACAGCATGTTCCAGCCGAGTCGACGGGACAACCGGGCCCGCGACGAGACGAGGCGCGCCCTCAAGGCGTATCTCGACCTCCTGTTCGAACATCGTGGCATCCAGCGGCTCAAGGCCGCCGACCGGGAGGCTCAACCCATCCAGAACGACTACCTCGGCCACGTCTTCGAGACGGTCGACGAGGGCGACGTCTTCGAACGGCTAAATCACCGCAAGTACGTCATCCTCGAGGGGCCGCCTGGCACCGGCAAGACCCGGCTGGCAAATCGACTGCGTGAGGCGCCGGACTGTTACGACGGTCGCGGCGAAACGGTGCAGTTTCACCCGAACACGACCTATGAGGACGTCGTCGGGGGCCTGGCGCCCGCCGTCGGACGCGGCGAACTGGGTCTGGACTTTGAACCCACTCCGGGCCTGTTGATGCGGGCCGCCGACCGGGCCCGACAGGTCGCGCCGGCCCCGTATTTGCTTCATATCGACGAAATCAATCGAGCGGATCTCGGAACCGTGCTCGGCGAAGCCATCCATCTATTCGAACACCGCCAGTATCGAGCGGACGAGGTCCAGCGTCGCGTCGAGCTTCCCCACGATTTCAGCGACACCATCGACGCGAGACTCCTGGAGGGCGGATTCGGCCTCCCGGAAAGTCTTCACGTCCTCGGGACGATGAACACCTCGGACCGGAGCATTGCCCACCTCGACGTCGCGATCCGCCGGCGCTTCGCCTTCCTGACGATGTGGCCCCGGCACGATGCCGTCCGCGACGTCCTCGAGACGCGCCCCGACAACGCCGAACCAGACGTCCTCCGCGCTCTAGTGCTCGGCGACGAGGTCGACGGCGTCCGGTCGGCGAACCTCTTCGGGCGATTGTTCGACATCTTCGTCGACTTCGCGCCCGACGACGCCCTCGACCTGATGCCCGGCCACTCCTACTTTCTGGCCGACTCACGGGATGAGCTCGCCCGACGCCTGCGCGACGAGCTACTCCCCCTGCTCGAACAGTACATCCGTCAGGGCCACGTCGCGGGCTTTGCCGACGAACT
>JAQCND010000269.1 GCA_028274765.1 Bradymonadaceae bacterium | reverse complement strand
CAGAGAGTTCGGGAGGCGTATCGGGCGAGTCGTCCCGCATCCAGATCGATCGCTGGGGAAAGGGCATCTCGAGGCCGGCCTCGTCGAGACGGAGCTTGATCTCGCGCAGTATCTGGGGCCGAGCCGTCCAGTAATCATCGGTCGCCGTCCATCCGCGGACGTCGAAGTTGACCGAGCTGTCGGCGAGTTCACGGACGCGGACGACGATGCCGGGCTCGTCGAGGATCAGTTCGTGGTCGTCGAGGACCTCTCGAAAGATCGCCATGGCCTCGTCGACATCCTCGTTGTAGCCGATGCCGACGACGAGATCGATGCGGCGCGTGTCAGCGGCATTGTAGTGGGTGATCGGCGCGTTCCAAACCTGAGAGTTGGGGATGGTGACCACCCGGTTGTCCGACGTATGGAGCACCGTACTTACCAGAGTCAAATCCTTGACGGTTCCCTCCTGCCCAGCGACCTCGACGTAGTGATCGATGTCGAAGGGATTGTAGAGCAACAACAACGCGCCGGAGGCAAAATTCGAGAGCGTATCCTTGAGGGCGAATCCCAGAATGAGTCCCGACGCCCCGAGTCCCGCGATGAGCGCCCCCGTATCGACCCCGAGATTGTCGAGCCCGAGGATGAGCGCGACGATCCAGATCGATGTTCGGGCGACGTTGACGACAAACTGCGAAAAGAGCGGAGAGGGTTGGTACCGGGAGCGCTCGAGCGCCGCCTGGAGTCCGCGCTCGGCCGCACTGGCCAGCAGCCATCCAGCCAGCACAATGAGCAGGAAGATCCCGACGTTCTGGATCAGATTGAGACCTCCCCGCGTGATCCATTGCTGCATGTGATCGGTCGACAATGGGAGGTCCATCTCGATCGTCTTTCAGGTGTGATTCCAATGCACTCACGTGACATCACGACATATGTCGGCTCCCCGTGATGTGCAACCATGATGGTGGGGTCTGCCAGAGCGATTGCAAGACGGTACGACGAGGCGCTTTCCTCTTTCGAAGGACGTCTGAGCGCCCCGATCCTTCCGACAAGGGGCCGCTCGGCGATTGGCCAGCAAGGACGCTCCGTCAAGGACGTGGACTCTCAGACGATCGAGAACGGAGGAAACATGTTCCAATGCGATCCCTGCTGCGGAGTCCGTTGGTGTGTCGGGGGCGCAGGAGCTGACATGCTCTCGAGAGACTCGGCGCCTCTCATGCGCCTGGAACCGTGGCCGGCCGAGCACAGTCCTCCGACTGCTCGGCATGGATACGGACGAGGGGCCCGGCATGTCACATTCCCCCCTTGTGACGCCGGGGGGTGTTCGGTACACTCCCACGTGTTTCGCCCGTCGAGCAACAGGCATTATCGAACGACCCATGGGAAAGGTGACCTTGTGGTGAATACTGACGATGACGTAACCGAGGATGGCAATATCTCGACGGATGACAACGACGAGGTGATGGAGCTCACGGATCAACTCTCCGACGACAACGCTGCTTCCGAAGGCACGACCGACGAGGGCGGAGACGCCCCCGACAAGTCGGTCGACGAGTCGGACGATGTCGCCGAGGATGGTGCTCCCTCGGCGGCTGTCGTGACTCGTCGGGACGATAGCGATCCCTCGATTTCGTCAGATCAGGAGGACAACGGAGCGGAAGAGGGAACGGAGGTCGGGGTCGATCCGGAGGGGGACGCCCAGCCAGAGGGAGCTCTCAAGACGGTCCAGATGCAGGCGATCGATCGACGGGCCATCGAACGCGAAGGGCAAGTCAGACAGCTCGACCAGACATTGCCCCTGCTGAGTGCTCGATTTGCCCCCGAGATCGTCGTCTCCTCCCCCCGACACCATATCGAGACGTGGCACACGGACTGGAACGGGGGCGAGCCCCGCGGAGCGAACCGAGAGGAGCCCGACGCATCGGGTTCGCCGCCCTCGCAGGCATCCACTGACAACTCCGCGATGGACGACTCCACGGGTTCCTCTCCGGAGTCCGGGGGAGTGCAACCGTCGCGTTCCGCTGAGGGAGACGCCTCGAGGGAGAAACAACCGACACCGGCTCGAACCCGCTCGCATTCGCCGCAGTCACCTCCCGAAGTCAACAGTCCGCCTCCCAAAGAGCAGACGTCTCAGACGACGTCCCCGGACGAGACGTCCTCGGAGGCATCGGAGGCATCATCGGGGGCCGCATCGTCCGAATCTTCCCCTGATACGTCGACCCCTCCCGCCCATCTGCCGTCGGATACCAACCGCCGCGATGCCACGGATGCGAAGGCGTCGCAGCGTGCGAGCTCGAAAGCCGCTCCGCGCTCGACTCCGAAGGGCAAACCCGTCCAGCCCGCCTCCGGCGAACCCTCGCCCTCGAGAGCACCGCCCGATCACGAGGAGACGTCTTCGGACGACTCCTCGCCCGACAATTCCGACACCAGACCGAACGGTGACGATGCTGCCGAGCCCTCCACGCGGGCGACGGCCGATACTCCCCCTGCACCCGCCGGAGCCGAAACCAGTGCGCCGACCATGCCGGAGTCGGAGCCGAATGCGCCTCGAGAGCACGCCGAGTCTGACGCCGCCGACGAGACGTCGCCGGCGAGCGGAGAGAGCGAAACCTCGTCGTCGCCCGAGACTGGCTCACAGCCGCCCCCTCTGGTCCCCGAAGAGGAGCGCTCGGCCGACTGGATGTCGAAGGTCTTCAGCGAGGCTTTTCTGCTGACCCTTCCCGAATCGATCCCGCGCCGGACGGCCCGGGAGGCCGAATTTATCGCGGCGAGTCTCCGTCCCGACAGCGACGATCGCATCCTCGATCTGGCCTGTGGGTTCGGACGCCACGCTCTCGAGCTGGCACAGCGCGGCTGTCAGGTGGTCGGGTTCGACATCTCCAAAGAGCTCCTGGAGAAGGCGCTGGCCGAGGCCGAGCGCCAGTCACTCCAGATCAAATTCTTCCACGGAGACATGCGGGAGATGGAATTTCAGGGGATCTTCGACCACTGCTTCTGCTGGGACACCTCGTTCGGTTACTTCGACGACGCTACCAATCGGGACATTCTCTATCGCATCAATCGGAGCCTCCAGCCGGGAGGCGAGTTTCTTCTGGACGTCGTCAACCGCGACTATGTCCTCGAACACATGCCCCATCAGCGCTGGTGGCAGGGGATGGACTGCTTCTTTCAGGAGGAGGCTGAATTCGACTACGAGTCGAGTGTCCTCCACGTCAATCGAAAGTTCATCTACGAAGACGGTTCGCGTCGGCCGATGGAACAGGACTACCAGGTACGGCTCTACAGCCTCCACGAACTGCGCCGCCTGTTTCGGGGAGCCGGATTTCGTGTCGAGGAGGTCAGCGGCGATATCAAATACAAGGGCTTTTTTCTCGGGCCGGAGAGCCCCCGCATCATCATCAGGGGCGTCAAGGAACGAAATATCTCGTGAGAGATGGTTTCAACACCTCGGGCATCATCCGGAGCGCCGGCCTGGATCGAGGGGCGAGACGTCTGAACACGCACTATCACCGTACCACGTCACGTCGTTGCCTCGTCCGCCCCATGTCGGATACGCAACTGTGTTCGCTCTAGCGTGTTGCCTCCCGAGACCATCCGTGTTTGCTTCAGCGGATCTCCCGACGATGTGGGGGCCTCTTCCGAGCCCCCGAAGGAGGCGGCAGCATCTAGTTCCGGGCGTGAGCCCGGAAATCCAGGCACGCGATGCGCCTTGATTCGAGCCCCGAAGGAGCGGAAGCACACTTATCCGAACACGAATGGTCGGGCGCGAGAACAGCCAAGAAGACAGACGGGCCCGGGTGTCGCCACCGTCTCCCTCGTCGCTGAACCGAGAGAGATGGTCACGTCGGCTGATAGCCGATACTCCCCGAAGTACTCACGAATCAGCGAGACGTCGTACGACTCAAATCGAGGACTTTCACTATCGGTTTGCATATCGAGTGAGCAACGGTGTCCGTCTCGACGAGATCATGAGAGTCGTGTGGCACATCCGATAGCACGTTTCGGGGCATGTATCGTCGTGCCCGATGACGTCGTCGACGGAACCATGTCGATCGCATGACAACACGCGAGAGCCCATGAGTCTGCTACAACTCATCACGGGATTCGGACTGGCCGCTGGAGCGGGCGGACGCGCCATGATCGTCGCATTGGCACTCGGCGTCTTTCACTACACGCCGTACTTTAACCTCGGGCAGGACTTCCAGTGGATCGCCGCGCCCCCGGTGATGACCGTCCTCGCCGTGCTGGCCGCCCTGGAACTCATCGCCGACTGGTATCCCTCGCTCGGTGAACTCAACGACGTGGCCGGCTACGCCCCCAAGGCGGTCGCCGGTTTTATCGCCCTCGCTGCCGCCACGGGCCAGGTCAGCGACAACCTCCTCGCCCTCGCCTCCTCGGGCCTTCTGGGGGCGGCGACGGCCAGTGGCGTCCACTGGGGACGCACGAAGGTGCGACGCGTCACGCGAGACCTCGACGGGATCGTCGATCGGGGCGCCAGCGCCGGGGAAACGGCCGCGACCACAAGCCTGGCGGGAGTCTCCTTTCTGTATCCGATCCTCGTCCCCGTCGTGCTGGTGATCGTGGCGCTCGCCGGCTGGTTGCTGTACCGCTCGGTACGCAAGATGCAGGGGGCGATCGGGGAAGTTGCCAACTTCGAAGATCCGAACGACGAGACAGGGGCTGACTCGACGTGACGTCCGAGGATGACGACCAGTTCGAGACGAGCGGGGCCGCCGAGGCGCTCTGGCACAACGAGTGGCAGATCCTCAAGATCGGCGTACCGATCTATGCCACCGTCACGCTGGCCGTCACCCTTCTCGCCCCCGCCGGATTCGGCGTGCTCATCGGCAATGTCGCCGCCATTCTAGGGTTTTTCGGCCACGGCCTCGTCCTGCGCACGGGGATTGTCACCCCGGCCCGCCGAGCGATGGACTCGACGCCGCGTCAGTTGATGTTTCGGTGGGTGAGTCGTCTGGCGTACGTGGCCGCCGGCATCTGGGGCTACGCGACGTTTCCCGCCCCGCTGATCAACGTCCTCGCCGTCTCCGGGACGTTTGTCGGGCTCACGATGATCGTCGGATGGTATGCGCGATGGAGCTGTCGGCGCGACATGCGCGACGAACCGATTCATCTACTCGAGAAAGTCGTCCTCGTCGCCGTAGGACTGGCCGTGGTCGTCACGTTGACCGTGTTGATCGTCTCGGCCGCGGCCGCCGGGTTTGCCATCTCCTGGCTGATGACATGGTGGTGATGTGGCTCGCGCTTTCGACGGGTATCGTCGGAGTTGACGCCAACAACTCGGACACGATCTCGGAGCGCCCGTTTCGGAGCGCCGGCTCCCAGCCGGCTTGCATCGCCCGGCAACTCGGATGGCGGGCGAGCTCAAACGCTCGACAGGGCAACGAGGTCCCTGGCGCGCCGGCTCCCAGCCGGCTTGCGTCGCAACAACTCGGACACGATCCCGGAGCGCCCGTTTCGGAGCGCCGGCTCCCAGCCGGCTTGCATCGCCCGGCAACTCGGATGGCGGGTGAGCTCAAACGCTCAACAGGGCAACGAGGTCTCTGGCGCG
>JAQCND010000031.1 GCA_028274765.1 Bradymonadaceae bacterium | reverse complement strand
GAAAACGTGCGTCTTCGAGTCGTCTTCCTAGAGGCCGACGAGGAAATCCTCGTGCGTCGATACAGCGAAACCCGCCGTCGGCATCCGATGACCGACGAGGGAGGACCCGTGCGCGAGGCGATCCACGAAGAGCGAGACCATCTCTCGGAGCTTCGAGAGCTGGCCGATCACGTGGTCGATACGTCCGAGCATACGGTGCACTCGCTGAAGTCGCTCTTTCAGGAGCGCTATGGGGCCGGCGGTACACGACAGTTCGCGCTCACCATCTTGAGCTTCGGATTCAAGCACGGTCTGCCGTCGGAGTGCGATCTCGTCTTCGATCTTCGCTTCCTCCCCAATCCCTACTTTGTCGACGAACTTCGCGACAAGGACGGGCGCCAAGAAGAAGTTCAGACGTACGTGCTCGATCAACCCGAGACAGGTCAGTTTCTGTCGCATTTCCAGCAGATGGCCGATTTCATGCTCCCCCTCTATGAAAGCGAGGGCAAGAGCTACCTTACCATCGGTATCGGGTGCACGGGCGGGCACCACCGATCGGTGGCCGTCGCCGAGGCCATTCAGTCGCACCTGCAGGGGGAGGACTGGGACGTCCAGATCCGCCACCGCGACGTCGAGCGTTGAGCGCGATCGCAAGCGTCAGATAGATCGCTCGCATCTCCGTGCACGAGGTCGACTGCGGAGGAGAGAGATGGAGAGCCCCCCATCTTCTCCCCACTCGAATGCTCCGGTCGAGCTCTTCAACGTCGACAACACGCGAACTCGCCGCCTCGCGCGCACGACAGGGGAAACCATCGGGGGGCGCATCTCGCACGAATGACATACGACATGGTGATACCCGACCGCTCTCATCGAGAAGGTGCAGAGTCGAGAGGTCCGTATCACTGTTCCGTTCCGATATTGCTTACTCTGGTGACAAGAAGGAGTATCCGATGACGATCGACCATACGAATCCCCGTCCCATCGATATCTACGATACCCGTGCCGGGGAGACCGAGACGCTCGATCCCCTGGAGACGGGCGAGATCAGCATGTACGTCTGCGGCGTGACCGTCTACGACGTCACCCACATCGGTCATGCCCGCGTCTACGTCTTCTTCGACGTCGTCCAGCGATTTCTCGAGCACCTCGGCTACGACGTCACCCACGTTCGCAACTTCACCGACGTCGACGACAAGATTATCGAGCGCGCCCGGGACGAGGACGAAGATCCGCTCGAGCTGGCCGAGCGCTATATCGAAGCCTTCAACGACGACATGGAGGCGCTCAACGTCGAGCATGCCGACTACGAACCGCGAGTCTCGGAGGTTGTCGACGACGTCATCGACATGGTTCGGACGCTTCAGGAGAAGGGATACGCCTACGAGGTCGAGGGCGACGTCTACTATCGCGTCGAAGATTTCGACGACTACGGCAAGCTCTCTCACCGTTCGCTCGACGAGCTCGAGGCCGGACGCTCGGGACGTACCGACGAGGACGTCGCCGAGGAAAAAGAAAACCCCTTCGATTTTGCCCTCTGGAAGTCGTCCGAGCCGGAGGAACCGAGCTGGGAGTCCCCCTGGGGTGAAGGCCGCCCCGGCTGGCACATCGAATGTTCGGTCATGTCGACGAAATACCTCGGCGGCCAGTTCGACCTCCATGGCGGCGGCAGCGATCTGGTCTTTCCCCACCACGAAAACGAGATTGCCCAGTCCGAAGCGGCCAACGACATGGCGCCGCTCGTCCAGCGCTGGATGCACGTCGGACTGGTCAACGTCGCGACCGAAAGCGAGGAGGGCGAGCAGGTCGAAGAAAAGATGTCGAAATCTCTGGGCAACTACTGGACGACCCGAGACGTACTCGATCGCTTCCACTCTGACGCCGTCCGGTACTTCCTGCTGACGACCCACTACCGGAAGCCGATCACCCACTCGATGCAGAACCTCGAGGATGCGACTCGGCGCGTCGAATACCTCTATTCGACGCTGAATCGCATCGACAACACCCTCGATCAGCTCGGCTACAGCGACGAAGAGGCGGCAGCTGCCGGCGAACTCGTCAGCCACGGACGCGAGACGATCGAGGGCTTCCTTCCCACCTTCGAGGGCGCCCTGGCCGACGACTTCAACACGTCCGAAGCCCTGGCCGCCATCTCCGAGATCGCCAAGGTGGGCAACGAGTTGACCAGTCCCGGCGACTGGCCCGAAGACGACCTCGCCTACACCCTCTACACGATCGATCACCATCTCCGGAAGGCGGGACAGGTGCTCGGCTTTCTGCAGCAAGTCCCCGGTGACGCGCTCGACGAGCTCCGGGCCCTCCAGCTCGAGGGACTCGACATCACCGGCGAGGAGATCGAAGACAAGATCGCCGCCCGACGCGAGGCGCGCGAAAACGAAGCTTGGGAAGTGGCCGATGAGATCCGCGACGAGCTTCAGGCCCAGGGCATCGAGTTGATGGACAAAGCCTGGGGAACGATCTGGCGCGTCAGCCGCGGCGCCGACGACAATCGAGACGCATGAGCCCGATCATTGAGGAGCGTACCCGTATGACGGCGCCGGTTGGCGGGGCCTGTGAACGATCCATCTGAGCAACTACAAAGGCCGGTCGGAGGTCTCTCCGACCGGCCGAACGCGATCGTGACGGGTCCCGAATCGTCATGGACGCGAGCGGTTCGCCACATCCCGAGCGTGAAATCGAGGAGATGACGCTCGAGGGAGCTCGACTCTACTCGGATGCTTCATCCGGCTCGTCTTGCTCCGGGGTTGTCGTGCGCTCGTACCATTCGATGATACGGGGACGAATCTCTCCGATGTATATCTGCCCTATCATCAAGAACAGGAACATGCTCATGATGGCGCCCCAGAAAGTCGATCCGGTAAGACTAACATCTTGATAGTATTGCATCCTCGACGAGACACGTCAGAAGAGATCGTTCTCCAGATCCCGGATGATCTCGGCGAGTTCGCCGTCGTCCTCGAGACGTGCCTCGATCTTGTCGTGGGCGGAGAGGACGGTCGTGTGATCTTTGCCGCCGAACAGCTCCCCGAGTCGCGGATACGAATGGTCGGTGTGGGTGCGAGCCAGATACATGGCGTACTGGCGCGGCTTGCTGATGGCGTGAGTGCGCCGAGAGCCCTTGATGTCGGCGGAGGTGATATCGAAGTGATCCGCCACGCACTCGATGATGGATGCGACTTCGAGCTTCGGAGTCTCCTCGAGATGGATGCCTTCGAGGACTTCTCGCGCCATCTCGAGTGTCACGGGGTGCTCGAGCAGTTCGGCTCGGGCGCTCAACCGCACGATCGCCGATTCGAGGTCGCGGACGTTGCCCTCGAGCTGGCGCCCGAGACAGCGCGCGACTTCGTTGCCGAATTCGAGACCCTCGCGCTCGGCTTCGTGTTCGAGAATGGCGATGCGGGTCTCGAGATTCGGAGCGGGAAGTTGGGCACACAGTCCGCCCCCGAAGCGGCTCGCCAGTTTTTCATCGAGCTCCGGGATCTCACCGGGCGGGCGATTCGCCGTGAGGACGATCTGCTTGTCTTGATGGTAGAGAGCGTCGAACGTGTGCACGAATTCGCGCTGCGTGGCCTCTTTGCCGGCGATCGCCTGGACGTCGTCGATCAACAAGAAATCGCAATTTTCCCGGAACTCCGCCCGGAGGACATCCATCGTACCCTCGTGAATCGAGGAGACGACTCGATTGGTGAAATCTTCGCCGGACAGACAACACACTCGCGTCGCCGTATCGTTCTGCAACGTGCGATGTCCCACTGCCTGGAGAAGATGGGTCTTCCCCAGCCCGACGCCTCCGTAAATTAGCAGAGGATTGTAGCTGGTCGCCGGGTGATCGGCGACGGCCTCACAGGCCGCACGAGCAAATTGATTGGACTCGCCGGCGGCGAAACGGTCGAATGTGTAAGCGGGATTGAGTCCGGCGTCGCGAGCCCGCTGATCGGGGTCGCCGAACGCCGTCGTCGCCGCTCCCGTCGAGGGCGGCTCTTCGAAAGCCGACGTGTCGGGATCGGGGAGCCGGCCCTCTCGAGCGGCGACGCGCTCGCCATCGAGTTTAATTTGATGGACGTCGTCATCCGCTTCGTCGCTCCCATCGTCCGGAGCCGTCTCCACGTCGAGCGTCTCGTCTTCGGAGGCGATAGGAGTCGTGTCGACGTCCAGTTCGACCGTCTGTTGCTCGCCGACGACCTCGGCGATCGAATCCTCGATCAAATCGAGGTAGTTCTCCTCGATCCAGGCTTTGAAAAATTCGTCGTCGACGCCGAGATAGACGGTATCGTCCTCGCGGCCGCGAAAGACGAGATCTTTAAACCAGAAGTCGAAGGTATCGGTGCGAACTTTCGATTCGAGATCGTCCAGAACAGCATTCCAGATACGAGCCATGAGCTCCAGCGTTCGGTCAACGTCAGATCAGCAATCGGATCGCGTCGGTCTCAATGCAAAACGTTCGCCTTGTGTTCATTTCTCTCCACCGCGACGGGACGTGAGTGCGTCCACCGCAATGGGGTCGAATGTTGGTGGGAAAAACGATCCCAAAAATCAAGGCGCGAGGGCGTTTCGATGGGTCCCGGGAGCCGTATCGTCCGGGGCTGGAGGGAGCAAATGCGTCGATGCAAAGGTTGCATCGCCAGCGGAGTGTTTGCACGCCCCCGACTTGCTTACTCGACCCTGCTGCCGAACCCGATCGGACCGATCGCTCGTCGATGTGTCGGAGAGCGTCTCGGAGACGTTCGAGAGGTCGCATGCGATCGCCCCCCGCGTCGATGCCGGGCCCTCAGGCCATGCCGCCGCCGCCCATCATCATGAACGAGGCGGGGTCGAGACCGACCAGATCCAGCGCGGCCTCCCAGCAGTCGTCGGGGTCGGTCTCGAGCAGGAGGTTCTCGTCGAAGTCGACGGCGAGCCAAGACCCCTCCTCGATTTCGCCCTCGAGCTGCTGGGGTCCCCATCCGGCATAGCCGATGACGGGATGGAAGGGGGTGTCGCGTTCGCCGGTGGCGAAACTCTCGATCGTCGGTCCCGAACTGGCGAGTGTCCAGCCCTCGTGGATCGGGATGTCACCGACGTTCTCCACGTGCTCGGGATCGAAGTTCGCCGAGCCGATACCGGCACTGTATTCGATCTCGGGATCCGGATCCTTGTAGATCAGCCAGAGCTGTTCGAGTCGGACGGGACCGCCGAAGAGGACGTGTTGGTCGAAGCTCTCGGGCGCGAGCGAGCCACCGACGTCGTGAGTGGCGTTTTGGAGGAGCGTGCCGAAGTCCAGGTCGACCGTCTTGTTGATGATGAAGCCCATGGCCCCGTCGTCGTCGTGATGGACCATGAGAATGACAGCCTGCTCGAATGGCCCCTTTTCGAGCTTCGGGGCGGCCACCAGGAAGCCGGGGGCGAGCGAATCGGTATCGTCGGAAGTATCCATGGGGTATACGCCTCGATGATGTCGGAAGTTCGCGCCCAGGGCGATCGCATAAGGAATGCCCCACTGCGAGCGTGAGCCGGCTGGAAGCCGGCGCTCCGAAGCCGGATTTTCCGGATCGACTCGGTATCGGTTCGGAGCGCCAGCATCCCTGCTGGCACGTGGCTTCAGCGACTCCCTGGCGGGAGGATGGAGG
>JAQCND010000026.1 GCA_028274765.1 Bradymonadaceae bacterium | reverse complement strand
TCGGTCGAATACGGGATGTATGAATATCGGACAGAGAGAGGTGCATCCAAACACTCACGTTACTCGGAACATCGCATGCGCACCCGAGACGTCCGTGATAGGCGTCTCGCATGCCCGGCTGAACATCTAAAACTCAGCCCGGACATCCTCTCGACCATTCGCCTCTTTGAACAGTAAGGCGCACGACATACATTCCAGTCGAGGCCAAATCATTGTCAACCCGTCATGAAAGAGACCGGGTCATATCAGAGGCTTACCGCCACCAGATCGCTTCTCGACGTCACTCGGGGCTGTGTCTTTGGAAGGGGGATGTGTCCCTTCGCATGTCGACCTCTCTGCCTCCGTGGCACGCGCCTCGAGATCCCTCGATACGGACGACACGAGGCTGCAGTTCCGCGGTGTCTCTTGTTTTGAATGGTTCCTCTCGAGGTTGCGGGTGCATATGACGATATCCGAAGTATTCGACGATCTTTATGACCACTACGAACGCCCGGAACACGAGGGCCCCGACGATATGCTCGGCACGCTGATGCGGACGATCCTGAGCCAGAATACGACGCGTTCGAATACCGACCGTGCCTTCGGACGCCTGCTCGATCGCTTCGACGGCGACTGGGACCGCATGCGACGCGCCGATGCCGAGGCAATCGTCGACGCCATCGAGGTCGGGGGGTTGGCTCGCCAGAAGACGCCATGGATCCAGAGCATATTGGAGGAACTCCACGAGGAACGCGGCGAGTATTCACTCGAATTCTTGCGCGACTGCGATCCCGAGGAGGCCAGGGCGTATCTGTCGAACTTCAAGGGCGTCGGACCAAAGACGGCTCGATTCACTCTCATGGAGGCCGCCGGAATGCCCTTTTTTCCGATGGACACGCACATCCTCCGGATCTGCAAGCGCCTCGACTGGATCGATGAGTCGCTCTCCGGCACGAAGGCCCACGAGGCGATGGAACCGCGCATCCCCGAGGGCGAACACTATGCCGCTCACATCGTGCTCGTCCGACACGGCCGCGAGCTCTGTCATGCTCGCCATCCAGAGTGCGAGTTGTGCCCGATCCTCGAGCAGTGCCCACACGGAGAGGACCAGACCTCGAGTCAAACGCCATGTCATCCCAATGAGCCAAACACATGAATCACATCGTCCTTGCTCCCGCTCCATTTGGGGCTCGGCTGGAGGGGCATTACCCCTTCGAGCTCCGGACTCACACCCGGAGCTCGAGGCTGTCGCCGCCTTCGGCAGCTCTCGAGGCAACCGTCGATGAAACAGGGTTTAATCATCGCCGCGACGCTCCGTGAATTCCAGAAGAACGCCGCCCGTGTCCTTCGGGTGGACGAACGAGATCAGCTTGTCGTGCGCACCCTCGAGAGGCTCGTCGCTCAGAAGGCTCATCCCCCCCTCCTCGAGTGCCCGCCTTCGGGCCCCCTCGATGTCGTCGCATCCGAGCGCGAGGTGATGAATGCCCTCGCCGTGCTCGTCGAGGAAGTCGGCCACAGGACTGTCGTCGTCGAGCGGCTCGAGGAGTTCGATCAGCGATTCTCCCACCTCGAATAGCGCCACTTTCACCCCCTGATCACCGACGATTTCGGTGCCCTCGAAGGTCAGATCGAGTACCTCTCGGTAGAGTTCCAGCTTGTCGTCGATCGAATGAACGGCGATGCCGACGTGGTCGATACGGTCGAACATGTTGCCCTGATCTCGAGTAGATAGTTCACGATCATGACGGTCCTCCTCGAGGTCGGAGCCTGTAAACTGAGGAGGGTCACGATAGAGGCGAATATCAGCTGAACGCTCGGCCAGCCTTTCTCACACGCTCGTCGCACGGGGCCGGATCCGCAGTGATAACAGTCCAGTTCTTCATCCAAAACTCTACGGTCCCAACGATACCGGTCGCGTCATGTGAACGCAACGTGTTGCTCGCTGTTTGCGCACGGAGCACACATCATAAGAAGAAACGCGACATATTGAAATCACACCCACTGCGGTTGGTCGTACATCTTGGTGCGAGGCAGCTTCTGGCTCCTCTCCCCTGATTCGATCGGAGATACGGGCATGGAAAGAGGGGGACAACCCGGGCCACTCGTTTTCGCCGACAGGGGGGAAGATGCGTCATCGCTTCCCCTCGATCGGCCAACTTGACACCCTCGAAATGGTCGTGCTAGCTTTCGCCTCCGTTTCGGGCCGAGTGCGGAATGGATCCTCCCTGGATTGCTTTTGAATGAGACATTTTCGGTATTTTTCAACCGCGTTTCTAATCGCCTCCCTGTGTCTGCTCTCGACGCTCGCCCATGCCCAAGAGGGGGACGAGCCATCGACGTCCTCTTCATCGAGCGAGACCTCGTCGAACACCGACGCCGACAATACGTCGGAGACGGACGACAGCGAGACTTCCAACGAGGAGAGCAACCCATCCGACAGCGACAAAAAGGAGAGTGACTCGTCTTCGGCCTCCGAAGACGCGAGTTCGGACGAGGAGGATGCCAACGAGAAAGCTCTCCAGCAGCTCCAACAGCAGCAGTCCAGCTCTTCGGATCGAAGCGACTCGCAAGATGACGGTCCATCCGGAGACGAGGACTCCGACGAAAAGAGTCCCATCTCCGGGCTCGCGGGTTCGTCCGATAGCGAAGATGGATTCGTAGCTGTCGAGGACATTGAAGAGGAATCCCTCCAAGCGATCACGCCCGCGGACGTTTATCCCTATCTCGAATGGGAGGGAATGCTCCAGGTGCATTCGGATGCCGACGTCAACTTCGATCTCAATACCAACGGAACGTCGGCGATCCTTCCGCCGCTCGGCAACAATCTGCCGGCTCAAGGGCCTCCTGCCAACCCCGACAACGGTCTGCTCTGGTCGACGGACATGGACTTCCGCCTCGACCCGACCCTTCACATCACGGAGCGCCTCTCGATTCACACGGAGTTGTCGCTGTTCGACAATCTCGTACTGGGCTCACTCTCCAAACAGCGACTGACGGGAGCCGGCTCGAGCGCCCTCCGGCCCGACCCGAGCCGCACCGTCACGTCGTCGACCCAGACCTCGCCCCGCGAGCGAGAGTGGTACGAGGATAGTTTGCAGGTCAACGAGCTCTACGGAGAGGTCGAATTCTTCCTCGGGACCTTCCGAGCCGGTCGCATGGACTTCGACTGGGGCCTCGGGATGTTTGCCAATGGCGGTGACTGCATCGACTGCAACTTCGGGGATCACGTCGACCGCATCATGTTTCGCACCAAGCCCTGGAAGTTCCACATCATGGGGGCGTACGACTTCGTGGACATCGGCGAGACGAGCCAGTCGTCCGCGCGTCCCCAGGGGCAGCCCTACGACCTCGCTCGCGTCGACAACGCTCAGCAATACGTCATTTCGGCCTTCCGCAAGCCCGTCACCGAAAAGGAGAAAAACCTCCGGCAACAGCGGCTCAAAGATCAGAAGAAGCCCGTCTTCGAGGGAGGGGCCCTCTTCATGGTCCGCAGTCAAGACGGCGCCTTCATCCGTCAGCAGGGCAGAGGGGTGGCCGAGTCGAGAGAGAGTGGCTCCAATCAGCCGAACCAAGACCGATCCGGTCTCATCTACCGAGGACTCAACCTCTACATGCCAGATATCTGGGCACGCAGCGTCTACAGCCCGGACTCCAACACGTTCGTTCGAGTGGAGCTGGAACTCAACGGGGCCTTCGGAGAGATCGACAATGCTACCTCGCAACCCGTGGGTACGGGAGACGACGACAGCGAGGCCGTCAACTGCTTCGACGAGGGCGCACGCGAGCGCAATCCTGAATGTTCCCCGAGCGACGAGGACGGGATGGACATCTTCCAGTTGGGGGCGGCCTTCGAATCGGAGCTGTATTTTGGAGGACCGCTTCGATTCGGCCTCAACGGGGGCTTTGCCTCGGGGGGAGACGCTCGCAACTGGGGATACAACGCCGCCGGCGGAGAGCAGCTCGACTTCTACCGGTTCGATCCCAACTATCACGTCGACCTGATTCTCTTTCGCGAGGTCCTCGGCACTGTCACCAACGCCTATTACGCCAATCCCTATCTCCAGGCCAGATTCTTCGAGAGCCCCGACAACCGGGTCGAGCTCCAGCTCGATACGATCGCGTCACGAGTGGCCAACCGCGAGGGAGCCCCGTCGACCTCCAGCAAGTGGCTCGGCGTCGAGATCGATGCCGCTGCTCGTTACATCCAGGTCGGGGCCTTTCAAGTCGGCCTCGAAGGGGGCGTCCTCTTCCCGTTCGGCGCTCTCAACGCCGAACAGGGGGCCCCCAAATTGACGCAACCGAGCCCTCAAGGCGCAGGCTCGGAATTCGTCTCCTCGAGCGAGCCGGACATCGCCTGGACCGTCCAGAGTCACTTCGTCTGGCAGTTCTGACCCCAGATCCAGCGCGGAGTCGTGTGTATGACGCCATCCAGGGGCGACAGACCGTCCGAGATGGCTCTCGGGCTTCTGGCGATACTCGTCGCCCTCGGGGCATGTGGGACGATCGAGCCTCCGCTCGAAATCGCGTCGATCTCTCCAGAACGCTCGACGAGGTCCTCGAAGCAACGTCCGCTCGCGCTCGAAGCCATCGAGGGGCGCCCCAACGGACTCCTGCTGAAGCTCACGGCCCGGGACGGTCACGGGCTCGACGCCTCGGGCGACACGATCGAGATCGTACGGAGGCAGCTCGGAGACGACGATAGCCGCGATGTGCTCGACACCTTCCGGCTGACGTCGAAGACCTTCGAGCGCCTGACCGACGACGAGGGACTCACCCTCCTGGATCGATCCCTGTCGCCGGGCGCTCTTCGATACGACCTCCAGTGGAAGCCCGAGACCGGACGGGAGAAGCGAGCCGAGCCCCTCCCTCTCGTCACCCCCCTGCGAGTGCGCTGGGCTTCACCGCCTCCTCGTCCGACTACGCTTCGCGCCGCCTCGACGATGCCCGTCGCCGTCGAGTTGCAGTGGCATCCAATCGCCGAGGGCGCCATCGTCTTTCGACGCGACGTCCTCGACGAAGATTCCAAACTGACTCCCATTGCCTCGCTCGAGGCCGCCAGCGCCGGCCTCTTCGTCGACCGCGACGTCCAGCCCGGCGGCGTCTACGCGTATCGAGTGGCGCTCTCCAGACCATCGTCGGATCTGACTCAGTACGGCTCCCCTTCACGCACCCTGTACGTCTCGGTCCCCGAAGACGCTTCGTCAGCCCGCCGTCTCATGGAGCGGCTCGTTCCGTAATCGTGTCGATCATCACAGGGACGCGTGTCATATCGGACGGACCGAACAATCAAGCTCCTCGACGAACCGCGCGACGAGCCGTGCGCTCGTTTTTTAATGTATTCCCCCGAGCGGCTCGGGGCCCAGGGAGAGGCGTCTCGCTGCATCTCTGCGAATACACCAGCAACATCCCTCGCGGTACCCACATCTATGGTTTGACCGACTCGGGCGGCGGGCTACATTGGGAGGTAGATGCGTCGTGGTAGAACCGAAGAGGTGAGAGCCTCGAGGATTCGGCATGATCGCATGTTCTCGCAGGCGGGAGGAATCTCGTTGGTGAGAGCCGTCGGTCACCGAGACGAGGTGCGATCCAAGTCGGCTCAAAGGGCGATGTCTCGATGAGACTCGACGCGTCGCCCGATACTCGTCGACGAGGATGGTACCTCTCCGAATGCGTGATGGCGAGTATCGTCATCGGACGACGGCGCGGATGTCGACCATGGTGTCGATGCGGATCGAGAGAGACGGGTGATACTGTCCTCGAGGTCCGTGCGACGGGTCGACATTCGGGTCGAACGCGCATCGACTCGAAGAAGGAGGAAGTGGACGTCCGGCGAAAAGCGCATGGTCATCACGCCGTGTGAAACCGTCGGAACCGCGACTTTCATTCGGATCGATGCGTCTTGAACGGACGTCTCGTGGGATGACCTCCGAGACGATGTCATCGGCACGACGGTCACGCATCTCGCCCGAAGCGATCTCTGCTGAGATCGCGAGGGTGGGTTGGATCGTTGTGTCGGGGGCTGGGTTGACGACGAGGTCAACTGAGTGACGTTCGTAGAGACCGATGTCGATACGAGCCATGGTGCAGACGGATGATGTCCGCGGACGCTCGGTGGCCGAATCCGACGTCGGCGGGCGGCGCGAGTCGTCTGCCGACCTCTCCGGAGACGCGAATTCCGAATGCGGTCTTCCCCTCGACGCCCTGTCGATCTCAAACGACGGGGTGAGCGGGAGGACGTCGAGCGGTGCAAAGCCGTTCGACGCCGGGACGAGAGATCGATGTGCTCCATGGATTCTCGAATTCCGGTCCGCTCACTGCCGCGGCGCATCTTTTCTTTGTCCCATCATGGCGTCGAAAGCGGCAATCTTCCCACCGAAAACGTCACGGGAGCATCAGGAAAGCCCGATCCTCTCGAGTCACTGCCTCCGGTCTATCTCCCGACCCTCTCCGGTCGGCCCCACGGTTGCTCATACCACCTGGGTGTAGAGCGTCCATCCGCCCAGCCCCAGAAGAAGAGCTCCGAGTCCTCGAATGATCCAGTGAATGAGCTGCTGATCGGCCGACGCCCCGAAACGCTTGGCGAGAATGACCAGGAGTACGAACCACGTAATTTCTCCGGCCATCACCGTCACGGGGAAGAATGCTCTTTGCCAGGTATGAGCAAATTCCAGATACGACATCGATACGAGCAGTCCGATCGCCGTGCTCCACATGCCGATGAGCGCCGGATTGACCACGGTGATGACGAATCCGAATCCGAGTTGCTTCCCCAGCGTCGTCGCATGGGGCACGTCGCGATCCATTTCGGCTTCGGGATCGTCGGGGATCTGGCCAATCACAAAGTAGAGTCCGAGCCCAATTAGTACGACGATCCCCACCCACTTGAGGATGTCTTTCAGACCCGGAATGAGATAGAACAGCAGCTCGACGCCCCAGACGGCGGCAAACGTATGAACACCCTCGCCGAAGGTCGAGCCCACCCCGAAGGCAAACGCCTCTCGTTCCCGGCCGAACAGTGCTCGTCGGATAATGATCGCCGATGCCGGTCCCATGGCGGGCACCGCGATGCAGAAACCAATGATGTATCCAATGATGAGCAGAGTCACGGCAAAAACCGGGCTTCAGACAATGGCTGGCGGGCGTCGTTCGCGGACAGCATCGAGAATCGCTGCCCGTACGTCGAACGCTCAAAGCCTGTCAATGGGATCGAGATGATGTGTGCTCCGATTCGGAGGACGGTCAAAGGGCTCGATGGCCCCGGGAGGCGGCGCAACGCCCAACGCGAAGCACTTCACCGCGCCGGAGAGTCGAGATTCAACTATTGACATCGTGCTGACGCTCGATCGCCTCGAGCTCGCGCTCGAGTTCATCGTCCTCCCCTATGGAACCATCGAGATCGAGCTCGGTTTCTTCGTCGTGCTCGAGCTGGGCGAGGTCGTCGACCGAAGCGTTCTCGACCATGTCGTCTTCGAGCTGCTCGTCGTCGACGTCTCGAGTCGAGGCGTCGGTATCGTCGCCGAGCACCCATCCGACCGCACGGTAGGCCAGGTAAGCGGCGAGCGCGGCGAGTCCCAGATACAGGAGCCACCCGACCGCCCAGAAGATTACACCGAGCAGATAATTCAGTACGATGATGCCGACGATGACTCCCCCTCCGATCAACCCCCATTTGACGAGGGGATTGGTCTCGGAGTCGTCATCGGTCGTTTGAGGAAGGTCGTCGATCAAGGCGACAGGAGAGTTCGAGAGACGCGGTGGGTACACGAATTGCGAGCGCGGCGCATCGATCCTATCGAACATGTCCCCACGTTGTACATGTTCCCACCCACACAGCATTCCGCGGGGCTCGTCCCCCGACGGCCGCGGACTGTGTTCGCCGTTCATCTCAGCCGGCGTGGCGCCCGAGCCGACTTACTTGTCCGGCGAGGACACGCGCGACCCCTCGAGTCGGCAGATGTGATAGAAGATCTCCCAGTCCGGTTCGTCCGGGGGCTCCCATCGCTCGAGCGCAATCTGGGCCTCCGTCCGAGTGATGAGGCTGAGTTCGGCCAGGGCCTGCTCCCAGGCGCCGGGGGCCGGCGGCTCCCCTTCGAGGATGCGCTCACAGGTATCGACTGAGCGCGGACGTTCGATGGTCTGGCAAAACCAGTAATATCGTCCCAGTTGCTCCTCCACGATCTCGAACGGTTGACGCTCACTCGAGTCGGGCGTATCGGTCGTTCTCTGGAGGTCGACTGCCGTCTCGACCAGTCCCATCCAGCGACCGATTCCCGACCGAGTCGACGTCCACTCCCGTGGACGGTTCGCACTGTCGGGAGACGGACATTCGCGAGATGTATCTGAATCGTCGTTGTGAGTCATCGGTATTGTCCTCCGAGAGTCTCATGGTCGAGTCCTCGCCTGTCCCCCCTCCATGTACGGTAATCGGCACAAGGCGGCATGTGTTGTGTGCGTCCTCGGTTCCTCCCGCTCGTCCGGAGGGATCTGAGCCGTCTCCAGCTGCATGCACGCGGCGAATCGGGTGTGAAGGCGTGGATGCACATGCAGGCTCGAGGCCGGTAAAGTGGCGTCGGTCACGATTCGCCAAGTGACTCGTCGTCTTGAAGTTTGATCACAAACGCTCATAATGCGCGAGCGGTGCGGTTGATCGCTCCTTGTTTCAAGGGGACCTTCGACGTGGGAACTCATTATGATGGTGCGCCAGAGGAGGAGCTCGCTCTCGATGCCTTCATCAAGTTGATGCGAGCCGCACAATCTGTCGAAGCCAAGGTCAACGGGCACCTCGACCAGTGGGGGCTGACCAGTACACAATTCGGAGTCATGGAGGCCGTCTATCATCTCGGGCCGATGCATCAGACCCAGCTCGGCGACAAGCTCCTCAAGAGCGGTGGCAACATCACCGTCGTCGTCAACAACCTCGAAGAGCGAGGGCTCGTCCGGCGCGAACGCATGGAGAGCGATCGGCGATATGTCTCCATTCACCTCACCGACGAGGGACGAGAGTTGATCGAAGACGTCATGCCCCAGCATGTCGACACCATCGTCGAGCGCTTCTCGGCCCTGGATGCCGACGACCAGCGCACCCTGGCACAGCTGTGTCGGCGGCTCGGTCTCACGCAGGAGCCAGAGGCCGACGAGACGATCTGTGAAAGTTCGGGAATCGCCTCCGACTCGTGAGGTTCGCCGAGATCCGCGAGCCTCCGGCGCGCTTCTATTGGCCGCTCTTCGGCTCGCAGCATACGCACAGTCTCCCGACGCCTTCGAGTGGCTCGACCCTCGCTCGGGCCACGACACCGATCCCTTCAATCATGCCATCGAGTTTATGACGGAGCGTTTTCGCGACGACTATATTCTCTCGATCCGAGAGCTGACCAAACAGTACGGCGACCTCAAGGCGGTCGACGACGTCTCGCTGGATATCGAACCCGGAGAAATCTTTGCGCTCCTCGGGCCCAACGGAGCGGGCAAGACCACGCTAATCAGTTGTGTCACCGGTTTGATTACCCATTTCCAGGGAGACGTCCGCGTTGCCGGCTACGACGTCAGCGAACAGTCCCACATCACGCGCCGTCTCGTCGGCCTGGTACCCCAGGAGCTGAAGTACGATGCATTCTTCAACGTCCGAGACTCGCTCCGCTATCAGGGGGGGTTTTTTGGCGTCGAACCCGACGATCAAGAGGTCGACCAGCTCCTCGAGGCCTTCTCGCTGGCAGACAAGGCCGATCAACGTACTCGTTGGCTGTCGGGGGGCATGCAGCGTCGGCTGATGATCTGCAAGGCCCTGATGCACGACCCCGTCTTGCTCTTTTTGGACGAGCCCACGGCCGGCGTCGACGTCGAACTCCGCGAGGAGCTCTGGGAATATGTCCGCCGACTGCGCGAACGTGGCACGACCATCGTCCTCACCACGCACTACATCGAAGAAGCCGAAAAACTCGCCGATCGGATCGGCATTCTCAACGACGGCGAGATTGTGCGCGTCGACGAGCAGGAAACCCTGATGCGCGAATTCGGCATGCAGCGCGTCCAGGTCGAACTCGGCGCCCCCGTTCCCGACGACTTATCGGCCGAGCTAGACGATCTCGACATCGAACGACTCGATGAGCATCGTCTCGAGCTGGTCTACCGCGAGCGCCGGGCCCATCAGACGAACGAGCGCTCCCCGGTGGACCGGCTCATGCAAACACTTCTCGACCGCAATCTCGAGATCGAGTCGGTCGAGGGAGGACGGACGTCTCTCGAGGAAATCTTCAAGCAACTGGTGTTCTGACCGTGAACGACACAGGTGGCTACTTTTCGGACGATCTCGACGCACTTCCCGACGACGAAACGGAGCGCCGCACCCAGATCGAACAGCGGGCCCGCGACCGCATCGGCCAGACGGTCGAGGGCGCCCAACACGAGGGGTGGTACGGCACCTGGACGCTCTTTACCAAAGAGATGGATCGCTTCTGGAGCGTCGCCGGCCAAACGATCATCAGTCCAGTCGTGACGACGATGCTGTACTTTTTGGTCTTCGGCGTCTCGCTCGGCGATCGCCTCAAGGAGATCCAAGGAGTCCCCTACATCGACTTCCTGGTCCCCGGCCTGATCATGCTCACCCTCATCAACAACGCCTTCATCAACTCGGCGTTCTCGTTCTTTATTACCAAAATCCACGGCATCATCGTCGACATCCTGGTGACGCCACTGAACTACCTCGAACTGACCATCGGCTACACGGCCGCTTCGATCGTGCGCGGCATGATGGTCGGGGGGAGCATCTGGGGCATTGCGACGCTGATGGGCGCGGGCACGATTCACAATCCCGCCATCACGCTCGCCTTCATGTTTCTGACGGCACTGGCCTTTGCCTCACTGGGGCTGGCAATCGCCGTACTGGCCGAGGACTTCGATCACATCAATCTCCTCCCGAATTTCCTGCTCACGCCGCTGACCTTCCTGGGAGGCGTCTTCTATTCGATCGAGATGCTCCCGGCGCCTTGGGATACGATCTCGCGGCTCAATCCCGTCCTGTATGTCGTCAATGGCATTCGGTACGGCATGACGGGGGCGACTCAGGCGATCGACGTCCCGCTCTGGCAGGCTTTTACCGTCGTCACCGCGATGGCCGTGCTCTTTACGGGGTGGGCGATGTGGCTGCTGGCGAGTGGGACGAAAGTTCGAGAATAGGAATCGAGGCTACGAGTTCGGGGATCACGAGCGATCGGCCCAGCGAGCCTCGGCTCTCGAAGCGATCGGGGTGTTCGGGGGACATGTGACGCGTGAGTCTCTCGATCAACCGTTTGCGCCCCATGTTGCCCCGACATCTCGCCTCCCATCGACCGGCAACGGGACTGATTGTCATGATGATGCGGATACCTGCACCATCTCCCTTGACGGCCGGGGGCTGCAGCCTTACGATTGGTTTCCGCCGTCGAGGGGATCATCTCTCGACGGACACGTTGACGCGGGGTGGAGCAGCCGGGTAGCTCGTCGGGCTCATAACCCGAAGGTCGCAGGTTCGAATCCTGCCCCCGCTACTCGAAAGGCCGCAGCTTGCGCTGCGGCCTTTTTGCTTTGTACACCTCTTCCGGGCGATTCCCTCGTCCTCCCCCTCTCTGTCGATGGTGGTTATTCGGTCTCTTCGTAGAGAAGTTCGACCTCTCGATCGGAGAGCGAGCGCCATTCGCCGGGCGCGAGCTCCGAGATTCCGACGGGGCCGATCGCATGCCGGTGGAGCGAGCGAACCTCGCTATCGATGTAATCGAACATGCGTCGAATCTGTCGATTTTTGCCCTCTCGGAGGGTCATCTCGACGATCGTGCCTCCGCTCCCAGGATGGGATTGCACGGCGACGTCGGCCGGCTGCGTCACCTCCCCGTCCTCGAGCGTCATGCCCTCGCGCAGAGGTCGGAGCCGATCGTCATGCGTCTCGAGAGATTCATCGAGCTCGACCGTGTAGTGTTTGGTAGCCTCGAAGCTCGGATGGGTGAGACGATGGGTTAGATCGCCATCGTCGGTCATCAGCAGCGCCCCACTGGAATCGCGATCGAGGCGTCCGACCGGCCAGAGACGAGGCGCGTCCTCCGGCAAACAATCGATCACCGTCTGTCGTCCCTGGGGATCGTCGGTCGTCGTGACGACGCCCTCGGGTTTGTGGATGAGTAGATACGTCGATTCGTCGGGAAGCGTGATGCGCTCGCCGTCGACTTCGACGACGTCGTCCTCGGGCTCGACCTTCGAGCCGAGTTCACGACAGATGGCGCCGTTGACGCGCACTCGCCCTTGACGCATCAGTTGCTCGCCCTCGCGCCGGCTGCAGACGCCAGCGCGCGACAGAAACTTCTGTACTCGCATACGATCGGTCATGGTTCGGGGGGGAGGAGTCGAAGGCGTCGTCGAAGGTCTCCATCTCTTCGTCTTGGAACTGTTCGAGATCCCGACGCTCGTCCTCGGAGAGCTCGGGCAACTCCGAGAGAGCGGAGAGTCCGAAGTGTTCGAGAAACCGTTCGGCCGTGCCGTATAAATAGGGGAGCCCCAGATCGTCGAGGCGTCCTACCGTCTCGACGAGCTCGTATTCGACGAGTATGCGAAGGACGCCGGACGAGTCGACGCCCCGGATCTCCTCGACTTCGGCCCGCGTGATTGGCTGACGATAGGCGACGATGGCGAGTGCTTTCTTGGCCGCTCGACGAGGTCGCGGATGCGCTCTCGATAGTCGGGGTTCGTGTGAAACTGATATCCCCCCGCGACTCTCTCGAGGTGAATCCCCCTCGTCGTCGTGCTGATCGAGGAGGCGGCGATCGACGGGTCCGCTCAAATACCGTGGGAGACGCCGTGGCACGACGCTTGTGGTCGACAGCTCTTTCGGTGATCGGCCGGCGGAGACGCGGCGCCCCCCCCCACACGTCATCGGGATCTTGCGGACCCGAGTCCCCCCGAGCATGACGGGCAAACGAGGCCACGACCTTTTGCTCACGAGCCTCCCCCCATGCGTACAAAACCCTTACGCTCGAGGATGGTGCTCCTCGTACATCGATTTGAGACGTGCCTGTGCCACGTGCGTGTAGATTTCGGTCGTCGTGATATCGGAGTGGCCCAGCAGATTCTGGACGATGCGAAGATCCGCCCCGCGCTCGAGGAGATGCGTCGCGAAGCTGTGTCGCACTTTGTGGGGGCTGATCGACTTGTCGATGTCGGCGATCTCGCCGTAGCGCTTGATGTTTTTCCAGAACCCCTGGCGCGTGATGGGCCCGCCTCGACGCGTGACGAACAGATAGGGCGAGGCGCCGGCACCTCCGTGTTTTTCGAGCAGGGCCGACCGCGTATTTTCGATGTACTCCTGGACGGCTTCGATCGCCGCATCGCCGAGCGGCACGATCCGCTGTTCATCGTTTTCCTCGTCCGAGACCGTAATGTATCCCCCGTTGATGTCGATATCGCTGAGCTTGAGCTCGACCAGTTCCGTCACTCGAAGGCCCGTCGCATACAGGACCTCCAGCATCACCCAGTCTCGATGTCCCTCCAGCGTGGAGTGATCGGGGGCATCGAGGAGCGATTCGACCTCGTCGAGGCTCAACACCGAGGGAACGCGTCGACCGTAGCGCGGGGCCTCGACCGATTCGGTCGGATCGGATTCGATCCAGTCCTCTTGGTCGAGATATTCGAAGAAGCCTCGAACCGTCGAGAGCTTCCGCGAGGC
The DNA here is from genome assembly GCA_028274765.1 of Bradymonadaceae bacterium. Taxonomy (GTDB): domain Bacteria; phylum Myxococcota_A; class Bradymonadia; order Bradymonadales; family Bradymonadaceae; genus CAJXPB01. The sequence goes on along the minus strand of JAQCND010000026.1, from coordinate 11,200 downwards.
GGTTCGAGATTTCAGTCCGCGCTCGAGTAGGGCCCCCATGAATTCGTCGATGTCGGAACTGGTGATCGCCTCGACCACGCCGATCTCCTCATCTTGACAGTGCTGGACAAACTGTCCGAGATCGGTCGAATAAGCGCTGACGGTATTGGACGAGAGGTTGCGATCATCTTCGAGGTGTTGCAGATACTCGTCGATAGCTCGTTCGATGTTCATGGAGGGACTCCCTGACTTGTCGAAGCCAATGAACCAATCCGTAAGGCTTCCTGCATGTGCGCGGCATCCAGGGACGTGAGGCCATGCGAACAGGGACAACACTCTGAGTCGTGACGTTCCAAGATCATCGTTGGCATCATATGGGTAGCGACCGTGTCTCCCGGAGACCGCGCGGTGCCTCGGATTGTCGATAATGGGGTGGTGGACCCACCACCTCGATTAACAAGACACTCATAAGAAATATTCGACACGATCGCGCTCAATACGATCATCTCCCCGACGAAAGCGCGACGAGTGTATAGAGGAAAGGGGGATTCGTCAAAAAGATTGCGAGCCCCGCGGTTGTTCGCCAACTATTTTAATTTCTTGGCGAATTATTCGAATCACCGGATGTCTCAATCGACCGTCCGGGTGCGCATCCGCTCCCTCCGCCATCGGGGGGCGTCCTTGGTCGGTGCGTGACCGAACCGGAAAGACCACCGATCGGAACCGCCGTCGTATTGGGCATGCGTCTTCCTCCTGAGGGAGGGCGCTCGTACCGACTCGAACTTGCAATGAGATTTACTCAGTCCCAGTAACCCTGTATGAGCATAAAAGGGGCTCGAGATGGAACGGCACCGGTTGACGTGGGATGGGGCGGAGGTAACTCGCGTCGATGAAATAACAGAGGCGATTCGCATGCTCTCCCATAGAGAAGATCGACCGCAGGCCGGTGTCGCCTCGCCGAGCCCCTATCGAAGCGGTGAAGCCCTCGAATACTCGGCACGAAGTGCGATCTCTTGGAGGAGGTCCGAGTGAAGGAATGTCCGTCATGTGAGGCATCAATCCCCGATTCGGCGGCTGCATGCCCCTCGTGTCGGTACGAGTTCGACGAGCAGTCCGAATCGACCCACACGTTGATGGGGTTCCAGGCTCAGATGGGCGAAGAGGAGGAGGGCGAGGCCGCCAACGAGTCGGCCAGCCCCGCCTCCGAGCCCGACGATACTCGTGAGCGCGATTCCGCCAGAAAGACGCTGGGCCCGGGCCTCGATGCAGCATCTTCGGAGGAGTCGGGAGATGAAGCGAGCGAAGATCCCCTGGAACTCGATATCAAGGTCGGCGACGAAGCCCCCGAAACTGCCGCCCCCGACGGCCCCGACGAGGACTCGGAGCCCATTGCCCAGTCCACGCAACTCGGCATGTCCGCCGTCGATGAAGACGCTCCGGAGGGAAGTGGCGAAAGCGGCGATTTGAACTCGTTTCTCGAGTCCATCGATGTCGACGACGAAGACGATACGTCCGACTCCCAGGTGGAGCCGAACCGAACCGCCGAGTCGAGTTCCTCGCATGAATCGCCGTCAAGCCCCTCCTCGCCAGAGGAATCGGGCCACGGTCGAGCGCGAGAACGCCAGGCGTCCCGCCCCTCCGAAAAAAATTCGGGGGCGCGATACAGCACGCAACTCGGCATGCCGAGTGCGGACGAGGGAGAGATTGTCTCGGGAGAATCGAGTGTCTCCGAATCCGAGCAGGACGATTCCGCCGCCCGTTCGACCTACGACGTCGAAGAAGATGACCCGACCGAAGAGAACGATCGAGACGACATCCAGGACGAGCTTCGCACGACCAGTGATATCTCGACGTCGGATCAGCATCTCGGAGCCGCTCCTTCTTCCGAGGACAACGAACTCTGGAGTGGTCCCGACGTCGAACCGGATGAGACGTCTGAAGACGGGGGGCTCGAGTTCCCGTCAGTTCCCGAGGAGATGAACCCCCGAAGCGGCCAGCCCGCGGCCGAAGGCGGCGACTTCGAGGCCGAAGACACGCCCGAAAGTGGCATTATCCGATTTTCAGCTCAGGAGGACGGAGACGCGCCTCAAGATGCCGCCCAATCGGGAGCCCACGACACCTTCCAGGGAGGAGCGAGCGGTATCCTCGAACGCCCCGAGGCGGACGAAGACTCCTCTCGAGAGACGTCCAGGGAGCGAACTCGCTCCGACGCCCCCGAGCCATCCTCGCGCGAGGAGAACACCTCGGGATCGGGGGTTCTCGGCAACAACACCTACATGCACGGGCAAGAAGATTCGTCGGCTCGCGATCGGGTGAGTTCCTCTTCGTCGACTGCGCATGGCACGCCGGCGCAACCATCTGATGAATCGCGCGCCGAATCCTCGTCGGATCGAGACGAGTCGACGGGCACTCAGAGTGGCTTGGGCACCGAGGAGGGCCCGACCGGCTTCGATATCGACGAGGACGACTCCCGGGACATCCAGCTCGAAGAATCACTCGAAAACGAGGCTCTCTCTTCACTCAGCGAGTCCTCGGCTCGCATCGACCCTGAACTCGATGAAAAGGAACCGGATTCGTCTAAACCCCCCGGTTTCGCGTCGGCGGACGCTTCGGCGTCGACAGGACATACCCCTGCTCCCGGGGCTGAAGAATCGCTCGACTCCACCTCCGACCTCCCGGATCGAGAGTCGAACCTCGACGAGGATTCATCGCCTTCACCGGACTCGTCGGGAGACGGGCCTGCTCCCTCTCAAACCGAGCCATCGAATACGCCTCTCGATCCCCCTCGAGAGGGCTCGGCCGCCGGCGTCGACTCTCGAGATGAAGGCGACCGAAACACTTCGTCTCCGTTGGAAAAGGGAGAGCATTCGCGCGGGTCGAGTTCCGAGAGGGCAGATCCTGTCGAGGCCTCCGCATCCCCTCCTGAGAGTGCAGCCCACGAGACGGCGTCTCGTGCTCCCTCTCCCTCGCCATCCGAGCCCGCCGACTCGGCCTCGGAGTCGGCGGGCGATCTCGTCTCGGAGACGGACGACAGCACCCCCTCTAGAGACGGAGGGGGGGCGCGAAGCTCCGACGACCCGGAACCACTCGAGCTCGACGATCCCGCAGCTCCTCCAGTAGACGACACATTCGATGGACAGACACAACCGCTCGAAGAGGCACAACCCGTAGACGAGCCCGAAGCAGATGCCGAAGCGCTCTCTCCCGAGACTTCCGATGCGGTCGAGCCCCACGACGCTTCGGAAGCCTCGTCCTCCGAACATGAGACAACTGCCTCTTCGCCATCCGAATCGGTCCGGGAGACGTCTCCCGATCGCCACTCCGGATCTGGTGTCCAAACGGCCGTCGTCTCCGGCATCCTCGCGATCGCCATCGCTGGCGGCATCTGGGGACTGTCGTCCTCGCCTTCGTTCAGCACGATAACCATCGGATTCGGAAGCTGGTCTCTGCTGACTGCCCTGCTCTGGTATGCGGGGTCGAGCCGCTCGTCGAACGCCCGAGATGAGACTTCGGAGCCGTGAGCGGACTCTCGGGTTCCCCCTCAGAGATGACCTCCTCTCAACGATGGCCTCAGCGCCGGCTCCCAACCGGCCCGATTCGACTGGCGAGATGTGTTGAAACGGATTCTCAGACGACGCCTCCGGGAGAACGCGATACGTGGATGTACGAGTCCAGAAGTACGGTGGTTCTTCACTCGCCGATCTCGAACGTCTCGAACACGTCGCCGACAACATTGTCGAGACGTGTCGACAGGGGCACGACGTCGTCGCCGTCGTCTCGGCCATGGGCGATACGACCGACGAACTGCTCGATATGGCGGAGGAGCTCTCCTCCGATCCCTCTCGACGCGAGTTGGACATGTTGTTGTCGGTGGGGGAACGCATCACGATGTCGTTGATCTCGGTAGCCATCCAGGAACGAGGCGAAGATGCCATCAGCCTCACGGGCTCTCAGTCCGGGATCATCACCACTCACCACCACGCCGACGCTCGCATCATGGATATGCGCCCCTTTCGGGTGCAGGATGAACTCGCCATGGACAACATCGTTGTTGTCGCGGGTTATCAGGGGGTTAGCTACCGTCGAGAGGTGACGACACTCGGCCGAGGAGGGAGCGACACGACGGCGGTGGCTCTGGCGGCGGCGCTCGATGCCGATGCCTGTGAGTTCTACAGCGACGTCGACGGCATTTACAGTGCCGATCCGGATACGGTGCTCTCGGCCGATCAGTTGTTGGAGCTGAGCCACGAGGAGATGCTCGAGATGGCCCGATCGGGGGCTAAAGTGCTCAACGAGGAGGCTGTCGAGTTCGCCCGTCGTTCGGACATCGCGCTCTACACCAAGAAGACGTCCGATCCCGACTCGCGCGGCACGGTGGTTCGCACCGGCGACTTCGAAGATCGTGTCCAACGGGCGGAATCTCAGACCCCCGCGACCGCCGTCAGCCACATTCGAGAGGGGCTGTGGATACGAGCGGAGGAGTCGCGCCAGGCCGTCACTTCGGAGATCGGCGAGCGGCGAGCACTTCTGTTCGACTGGGATCCCCATCGAGGAGGGTCACTCCTGCTGGAGCTCGACGATCTCTACGGAGTCGATCAATGGGTGGAGCGTCTCCATGCACTGGGCGACGACGTGCGCTGTGAGGCGGCTGGTGTGATCAGCGTGGTCGGCGAAGGGATCGGACGTCATCCTTGCTGGCTCGAGCAAGGCCGAGAGGTACTGGAAGAGGCAGAGGTCTCTCCGCGCGCCACGAGCATCGATGCCGACCGTCTCTCGTGGATTGTCGATTCCTCGAGCGTCGAACGAGGAGTCGAAGTCCTGCACGCGCTCTTTGTCGAATGAGAACTCCACTGTCGTCGGGGGTGGGGGAGCATTCGACCACCCTGGAAGGCCCATCATGGGAGCAACGACGAGATCGCTCGCATCATCTTCTCGATCATATTGTTCTGATTGTTTCGCGTCTCGAGACGTCAGAATGCCATTTCTCGAAGCCGAGACGGGACCCCAAAAAAAAGCGGACGGCCTCCCGTGTGCGAGGCAGGCCGGAAAGCCAACTTGGTGAGCTCTCTTGAAAAGAGGCTGTGGAAAGCTAGAGGGAAAGCTGAGTGGAAGGCTGAGGACCTACCTCGCACACGGGAAGCCATCCGTTTACCAGAGCACGACAGGGAGAGAGGACATGGCCGTGGCCTCCGATGTGCGAAGTAAGTCGGAGAGCCAGTTTGGTAAGCTTCCTGGGAAAGAGGTGTGGGGAAGATAGGTGGAAAGCTGAGTGAAAGGCTGAGGACCTACCTCGCACACCGGAAGCCACGGTGCCTCTCGTATCATGCAGTCTGTATAATGGGCCCGCCCGTCCCTTTATTTCAAAGAATGTTGGAAAAACACAGTTATACTGTAAAAGTTGATGTCGCGTTTCGATTATACGATGCGATTGAGCAGCTTACGGATCCGTCGCCCATTCGATTTTCACAATGACTGGAAAAAGTCAATCTCATTAAAGTCAGTCGCGACATTGAGCTATATAAAGGGGCCTCGGAATACAAATCAATCAAAGTGGCTGATATTCACCAAGTCTTGGCCTCTATTGTATAGAAGTATCATCCCGTGTCAAGGAGATGTGTTGGCATCGTCCGACGTCGATACCGACGAGGGACGATGGAGGATGAACGTCGGCCCCGAGTCTCCGGTCTCGAGAGAGATGCGCGTCTGCGACTGCGAAGAGCTACGATCACGCAGTTCGAGACGGAGGGGCGATTTCTCACCGAGCTCCACGGGCGAAAACGTCACGGGCGTCGTGCCGATTTTTTGTTCGAGTTCCGGACGGTAGACCTCGAAGTCCTCCGGTTTGGAGGTGATCGTCGCCCCGACAGACGACTCGGAACTGGACGTCATCGAGGACGTATCCGCTCGAGACGCTCCCTGCATGAAATAAAAGAACCAGGCCAGATTGGTGACGACGAGTCCAGCGATTGCCAGCGTGACCAGCGTCGAGGCGGGGCCAGGCTCTCGATCGTCCGAGAGGGAAGACGACATCGACGCGGAATCATCGGTCGCTGCCCCGTCGCCCGAAGTTGAGAGCCTCGTATCCTCTCGGTCCGATGATTCCCGAGGCCTTCGCGCGTCGTCCTCGATGCCGGCGGCTCGCTCGAGTTGCTCGGCGAAGCGTTCAGGGCTCGACCAGCGCGCATCGGGGTCGCGATGGAGCGCCCGTTGGACGGCTTCGCTCCATGCCTTCTCGAACCCGAATTGTTCGAGGGGCCTCGGCGACTCGCGCTGCATGCGGGCCAGGCTCTCGCTTGCATCCGAGCGATCGTCGCCCCCGAATGGGTAGTGGCCGACGCAGGCATAATATGCGACGACCCCGAGCGCATACGTGTCGGCTGCTTCCGTGAATTGCTCGGCGGCTCCAGAGTTCGGGTCGTCGGACGCGCCCTGTTCGACGTGCTCGGGCGGAACGCTCCCGATCGCTTCGGGCGTCAGTCTCCCCTCGGTGGCCCGTTTCGTCTCCGAGAGCTTCAGCCCCGCGCCAAAGTGGTCGATGTGAGCCGATGTAACGTCGTCGCCGAGGGTGATCCAGTGGGGAGCGAGCGAACCGTGGTAGAGCTCTTGTTCGTGCGCACAGGCAAGGGCCTCTCCGAGCCGGGCGATCAGTCGAGCGACCTCGGTGGCCGCCAGCGGTCCTTCGGTCTCGATCCGCTCTCGTAGCGTCTCGTCGTGCACGCGCTCCGAAATAACAAAGGGAGCATGGCGCTCGAGCTCTCCGTAGTCGAGTGTTCGAAGTACGCCGGGGCCGTCGACGTGATGAGCGCGCCGAGCGGCCGTCTCGAGGCGATCGAACAGCTCACTTCCCACCTCCTCTCCGAGATGACCATACACCTTGATCCAGATTGGGCTCTCAAACGGGAGCTGGCCCCCGCGATAGCGCGTCACGAAATCGTGACGCTCGACGGGTTCGTCGATGCGGTAGTGATGTTCGAGCGTGAGCGTACCACCTTTGAGGTTGTCCATCCTCTCTACCCTTTGGGCCCGTTGAGAACCCGTTTCAACATCGTTCGCCCCTCGGTATGAAATCGGCGCGGCGTTGACGTCGAGGACGTATCGAAGCGCTCCGAGGGTCGTATGCAATGCTCCTCGGCATCAGCTCTCAGTTGCGAGTCATCCACGCGGGGGACGGCTTGACCGAACTCGCCGAGGCCGGACGTCCCCCTTTGCGCGGATCCGAGACTCCCGTGAACGTCCCCTCGTCGCTTCGAACGATCATCTGGACGTTGCTCCAGGCCGGTCGCACTTCGATCTCGTGGCCGAAGTTCTTGAGCGTCGAGCGCATCCCCATCGCCTGCTCCAAAAAGAGCGTGTTGGGCAACCATTGATGGTGGATGCGGGGCGCTTCGATTGCGTCCGCCGGACTCATGCCGAAGTCGATCGTGTTGAGAAGGGCCATGAGCGTCCCCGTGATGATCGCCGGTCCCCCGCTGGCGCCCACCGTCATGTAGGGCCGGTCGTCGGGTCCAAGGACGAGCGTGGGACTCATCGAGCTGAGGGGCCGTTTGCCGGGGGCGATGGCATTTTGCTCGGTTCCGATCAACCCGTAATTGTTGGGGACGCCCGGCTGAGCCGTAAAGTCTCCCATCTCGTTGTTCATGACCAGCCCCCATTCCGGGACGAAGACCATGGATCCGAAGCTCAGGTTGATCGTCGACGTACAGGCGAGCATGTTGCGCTCGCGATCGATGACACTGAGGTGAGTCGTCCCCGCATCGTCCGGAATCGGGGCTTTGGATCCGTAGGCTTTGAGGGGCTGGACGCTTCGAGGTTCGATCTTGGCGCGCAATTCGTCGGCATAGGATTCGGAAGTGAGCCGATCGAGGGGGACGTCGACGAAGTCCGTATCGCCCATCCAGCCGGCGCGATCCCCGAAAGCGTGTTTCATGGCCTCGACGATGCGGTGGACGCCCTCGGCCGAACGCCCCATCTCCGAGAGATCGAAGCCCTCGAGGATGTTGAGCGTCTCGACGATGGCCGTCCCGCCCGACGACGACGGCGGCATGCTGTAGACCTCGTAGCCCCGATAGTCACCGCGAATGGGTTGGCGAATGTCGATGCTGTAGTTGTGGAGATCGTCGCGCTGAAAGATCCCTCCCGATTCGTTGACCGATTCGACGATGTCGTCCGCAACGGCGCCTCGATAAAAGGGATCGGGTCCGCGATTGCGCAGGAGACGGAGCAGTTTGGCGAGCCGAGGCCGCTTCTGGGTATCGCCGACCTCGACCCACGAGCCGTCGTCCTGCTGGAACACGTCGGCCAATCGGGGGCCGTACTCCTCGAGCTCCTCGGCGTTGTCGCGGAGGCGTTCGACGAGGATCGATTTGACCGTGTAGCCATGGCGAGCCCAGTAGAGTGCGGGGTCGACGAGCTCTCCCCAATCGAGGCGCCCGAACCGGTGGGAGAGCGCCCAGAGGCCTCCGGCTTCACCCGGCACGCCGACGGCGAGTCCGCCGCGCACCTTGGCCTGCTTCATGACGTCGCCGTCGTCGACGAACATGTCGCGGTGGGCCTTCTGGGGGGCGACCTCGCGGAAGTCGAGGACGGTGACCTCTCCCGTGCCGGCCGGGCGATAGAGACAGAATCCTCCTCCGCCGAGTCCCGACGAAAAGGGATTGAACACCCCGAGCGCCAGAAGCGTCGCCACGCCGGCGTCGGCAGCCGTTCCGCCCTGCTCGAGGATGGCGGCTCCCACACGGGAAGCCTCGGGCCGATCGGAGGCGACGATGCCGCGCTCCGATCGCACGGTCGGGGCCTCGAGCTGGTCGGGTGGGGTATCGGTGCGTGCGAGAGCCGTATCGGGCGAGAGCAAAGCGATCGTGGCGAGAGCCGTCGCTGCGACGCAACCAACGGCGATTCGCATCGAAGTGTGACCCCACACGCCGAGAGTCCGAGAGATTGAAGCCATGACGGTTGACAGAGATACGAGAAGAGATAACTTGCCCGCCGACATCGTCGGAGCGGCAGTTGGGGACCGCTCAAGGTCCGTTGTGCACGAGATGTTTCCAATTCGCAAGTGTCTCCCTCGACACGCCCTCTCTCGACCCTCGACCGGACGACAGGATGATGGTTCGTTCGATTCTGGGACTTTTCGCCGAAAGCCCCTTCGAGCCGCTCCGCGAGCTCGCCCACAAAGTACGGGACACAACCCGCGAGTTGCCCGCACTCTTCGACGCTGTCTTCGAGGGCGACTACGAACGCGTCCAGACCAAATCCGAAGAGATCAGCCGCCTCGAACACGAGGCCGACCAGGTCAAAGATCAGGTGCGCGACCGCCTTCCCAAGACGATTTTCTTGCCGGTCGACCGGCGCGATCTCCTCGACGTCATCGCACTGCTCGACGCCGTCGCCGACTACACCGAAGACGTCGGGATCATGGTGACGATGCGCGAGATGGAGCCCCATGAAGAGATCGCCGAGGAGACCCAGACCCTCGTCGAGCGCGTGCTCGACGTCATCGATCAGGCGGTCGACATCATCGAATCCCTCCCATCGTTGATCGAGGCGGGATTCGAAGGTCCGGAGGCTCAGCGCGTCAAAGAGATGATCGACGAACTCAATCGGCTCGAACACGAGGCCGATGTCACTCAGGACGAGATCTCGCGCATTCTCTTCGAAATCGAGGATGATATCAAACCCGCGAGTCTCTTCATGTGGAACAAGATCGTCAACAAGCTCGGGGATGTCGCCAACCGTGCCGAGACGATGGGGAGTCGGCTCCGGTTGTTCATCGCCCAGAGCTGATTCGCTTGCGAATTCTTCGGGAGTGTGGTCGTTCCCGATAGGGATCGAGCACGTCTCTGCCGTTCGTCCCCATTGTGACCAGAGTATCTGCCATGAATGTCGTACTGTATCTGGCGCTCGCCTTCGGCTTCTACATGGCCTGGAGTATCGGCTCCAACGACGCTGCCAACGCCATGGGCACGAGCGTCGGCTCCAAGGCCATCACCTTCAAGGAGGCCGTCATCATCGCGGCGGTCTTCGAGTTTGGCGGGGCGATCATCGCCGGCGGTGACGTGACGAGTACGATCCGCGATGGCATCATCAACGCCGAAGCCTTTACGCAGATGGCCGGTCCCGGGGCCGAGATCTTTGCCATCGGCATGATGTCGGCGCTCGTCGCCGCCGCGATCTGGATCCACATCGCCGCCTTTCTCGGCTGGCCGGTCTCGACGACCCACAGCATCGTGGGCGCCGTCACCGGATTCGGGGTCGCCTCGGTCGGTGCCTCCGAAGTCGCCTGGGGCAAGCTCCTGAACATCGTCTTGAGCTGGGGGTTCAGCCCCGTACTCGGGGGACTTTTGGCCTTCCTGTCGTTCAGCGCCATCCGGAAGCTCGTCTTCGACGCCGACGATTCGGTGGCAGCCGTCAAGCGCTGGTCGCCCGTATTGACCTTTCCCGTCTTTTTGGTGTTGGCCCTCGTCACCTTCTTCAAGGGCCTCTCCAACCTCAATCTCGAGCAAGACTACGGTGTCGAACTGCCTCACATGATCGGAATCTCGGGCGCAGGCGCGCTCGCCGCCTCCGGACTCGTCTGGATCATTCTCCAACAGGTCGATCTCTCGACGGGACGCGCCGGCCGTGACACCGAGGCCGATGACGACGAAGAGGACGACGAGGCCAAATATCAAGCCGTCGAGCGCGTCTTTCGCTACCTCCAGGTCATCACGGCCTGCTTTGTCGCCTTCGCCCACGGCTCCAACGACGTGGCCAACTCCATCGGGCCGCTCGCCGCTGTCGTGAATCTCTTCGAGGTCGATATCTTCGGCGGAGGCACCGCCTGGGTAGGCGCTTCTCAGTTCGGCTCCCAGGTTCCCGTGCCCAAATGGATCCTCCTGCTTGGTGGGCTCGGGATCGTGGTTGGACTCGCTACGTACGGATACCGCGTCATTCAGACGATCGGCTCCAAAATCACGGACATCACGCCGAGCCGGGGATTTGCCGCGGAATTCGGCGCCGCCACGACCATCATGATCGGCACCAAGGCCGGGATTCCCCTGTCGACGACGCACACCGTCGTCGGGGCCGTCATCGGCGTGGGTTTTGCCCGCGGGATGAATGCGCTGAACCTGCAGATCATCTGGGACATCATCAAATCCTGGATTTACACGATCCCCTTCACGGGCGTATTGACGGTCATTCTGTTCTACGGATTTCGATTCCTCCTCATCTGAGTGCTGCG
>JAQCND010000025.1 GCA_028274765.1 Bradymonadaceae bacterium | reverse complement strand
GACGGTGGACAAGTCGGCCGCGGGCTCGGAGATATCGACGGGCGAGAAGACAGGCAGCGGCCCGGTCTCCGAAGATAGCATCGATGCGACTTCCCCCACGCCGGATACGGGCGTGGACATCGTCTCCGAGTCGGACTCGCCTGTGAAGGAAGAGGCCGGAACGTCTCCTGAACCGTCCTCTTCGCCGGAATCCGGGGCCCCCTCGTCTCAGCACGCTCCATCCTCGGGCCGAGCGGCGGATGGCGCTCCATCTGATGCCTCATCGCGGGCGGGCGAACGCCCGATGCCCGAGCCCAACGAGACGCCCTCCCGCGGCGAGACCGGTTCGCTGTCCGCCACTACCAGCGAATCCCCACCATGGGGCCTCGTCGGTGGTGCGACCGTGGGCGTGCTGGCCCTGGCGGGTGGGGTTTATCTCCTGATTCCCGGCGCCGGAGGCGAACAGAATACGGACAATGCCCGGCAAGTGGCCTCCAGTGACTCGGCGGAGGCGACCGAGACATCGGCCGGGGCACGCGACGAGACAACCGATTCGAGCTCTGCGGCGGATACGCCCGATGCCTCCGGCGGTGGGCCCCAGGAGGCTCTAGGGACACTTCGCATTTCGGGAGTTAGCTCGGGCACGCTCTACATCGATGGTGATCAGGTCGGCTCCGTTCCGACGACGACTCAGGTCTCGCCCGGCGAGCATCGTCTCGAGGTGCGTTCGGATTCGGGCGATCAGACATGGTCGCAGTCGATCACACTCGGCGACGGCGAAGAGCGCGAGTTGCAGGCCGAATGGGCTCAACGCGACGAGTCTTCGCAGGACGAGTCCCCATCGGGACGTCCCCCCTCCGACGGATTGCCCGAGCCCTCGACGGGAGCGCCTCGAGAACCCGATCCGTCGAGCGGTCGCGAGCCCGAAGGAACCAATCAGCCCTCGCCGGACGAGGTGCCTTCCGAATCGGTCGAAAGCTCGCCTACCTCCGACGAATTGGAGACGGAGCCGTCCGAACCATCTACCCAGGCTTCCCCCTCCCGAGGCGCGTCGGCGTCCGACTCCAGCGACTCCCCCGACGAGCGGGCCCCCGCGGATTCGGAGGAACGAGCGTCGGCCTCGACTCAATCTGAAGAGACGTCCGAGACCGACGAATCGAACTCATCCAGGGAAGAGGACTCGCAGGAATCTTCGAGTGATCCGCCCGACACGCTGTTGCCAACGGAGGACTCCTCCGAATCCAACGAAGAGAACAACCCCTCCGAAAACGAATCCAGTCAAGACGACTCCGAACTCCTTCCCGTCGAATGACTCTCGGCTCAGCCGTTTCACGAGCTTCAGACACCATGCACTGTTCCGTCGTATCTCACCGATGTTTCTGCCTCCTCTTGTGGTCGTCACTCCTGCTGACGGGCACTTCGCTCGGAGGATGTCTCATCCCCGAGCGTCCCACCGAATGTCAGACCGATCAGGACTGTCAGGACCAGTACGGGGGGACCTCGCAATGTGCCGAGGACCAAATCTGCGAGCCTGCGACATGCAAGGAGGGAGACGACGTTTCGTGTCAACAGCAGTTTGGGCCGAGAGCGCGATGCAAGCAGAGAACATGTCAGATACAGTCCAAGGAGCAGTATCTGGCGCCGCCCTGTGATTTCGGGACGGTAGGACCCGTTTTCGAGGAGGGAACCTATAACATCGGCGTCATCATGGCGCACAGTCAAGAATCCCGGGCCCCTCTCAGGGCTGCCGTCGAGTTTGCTCAGAGCGACATCAACAACGTCTCTGGCATCGACGGCCGTTCGCTGGGTCTGATCTACTGCGACACCAAGGGGGACAACGATACTGCCCGCGAAGCCGCCCAGCACCTCGCCGATATCGGCGTCCAGGCCGTCGTCGGTCCGGATTTCTCGAGCTACACGGTCGAACTCGTGCCGGACGTCCTCGCCCCCAACGAGATACTGACCATCTCTCCGACGGCGACTTCGGAGGCGTTGAGTAGCATCCAGGACGACAACTACTTCTGGCGCACGGCTCCGAGCAATGCCATCCAGACGCCCCCGCTCGGCCAGCTCGTCGAGAATCTCGTCACCGACGTCATTCCCAACGACATCCAGCCCGATTTGAGCGCCGAAGACGTCAAGGTCGCCATGATGACGCGGGATGGTGACGCC
>JAQCND010000016.1 GCA_028274765.1 Bradymonadaceae bacterium | reverse complement strand
GATCAGCAGTCGACGCTCGGCGGGTTTGGCGTTGACGATGAAATTGACCTCTCCCTGTTCGACAATCGAATACCCCTGTTTGCCGAGCCCCGTGCCGGCCAGAAAGTCCCGAATGTCTCGCAGGCGACATTCGGCCCGATTTATCAGATATTCGCTCTCTCCGGACTGATGGAGACGGCGCGTGATCGAGAGTTCGGCCATCTCCCGGTACTCGTGCGGAATGGCTTCGCCCCATTCGCCCTCGTCGTCGGCATGCCATTCGCCGTCGTTTTCGAAGACGAGCGTCACCTCGGCCATGCCGGCGGGACGATAATCGTCGGTCCCCTTGAAGATGACGTCCGACAGCGCGTCTCCCCGCGGACTCTTGGGCGACAATGGAGATTAAATTTTGACTCGAGGGATATAGCACCTCATCCCAAGCCGGCGAGGCCGCCGGCGCTCCAGGGGGCGTCCATCTCATGATGTTCATCTCTCCTTCGGAGCGCCAGCAGCCCTGCTGGCAGGTCGCCGGGTTTATGCTGGCGACGGCAGTGCGACTCCTTGTCGGGAGGAGCGAGGCGACAACTAGCGTCATTTGATCATTTATTTAATGACCATTGTCGCCCATGGCCCACCTTGACGGCGTCGACGATGTTGCTCTTGCCGCATCCGTTGGGACCGACTACCGCCGTCATGCCGTCGTCGATCTCGATGTCGACTTCATCCTTGAACGACTTGAAGCCGTTCATGCGTGTGCGGCGCAGTTTCATGCGTCCGACTCCTCTATCACGTCGACTGGTGTCTCGTGTCTCGAGGTCGTGGCCGTCTCCCGTAACGACCCCGCTGTCATCGTGCGAACACGCATGTTCTTATTTTACTCGACCGAGGATCGCAACCGTTTGAGGCAGAGGCGGGAGGGTCATCGAATTGGGGTCCGCTCGGATACCGTGGGATACGCTGTGGCACGACGCTTGCGGTCGACCGACTCGATGATCGGCTGGCGGGCCGCCGGCGCTCCAAACAACGCGTCGTCGAGATCCCACGGACCTGAGTCACACCCATCGAATTGGAACGTCTCTGTCTTCGCGGTCGACTCTCCCCCCGACTCCGAGGGGTCGTGCGTCGACGTGCCAGCAAGCTGCTCACGTCGTGGATGCCCAGGCATGTCGAAGACATATCAAGGCGCTCAAAAGGGGAAGTCGAAGGTATCGTCCCCGAGACGGGTGTTCCGACTCTGGTCAAGAAGACGTCGGGTCGGCGCCGACGGAGGGGGAGCGCCCTGCGCATGTCACTTTCATGCTTCGACCCTGAAGATGTGCAGATTGGATTTACAAAACCAACCGCTCGCCCCCCGTCAAGAAGGGGACGCTCGAAACATGTCCGGCAACCCTGCCGAAGATCGTGAATGGAGGGGGTTCGATGGCGTGTCGCCCGGGAACGGGGTGGGCCAGCTCGATGACTGGCGGTGGCCGCCATCCCCATGGTGGGAGCCGACCGACTCTCGCTGTGGCCCCCCCTCCAGGATGGCAACGGTCGGTGGTGGAGTGTCAGGACTCCCGGAGGGCCCCCCATGTGGGGACGTATGCGAGTTCCTCGAGAGTAGGGGGCACTCGCGTTCTATTGAGAGCTGGTTTCAAAACCTCGGACATGGTCCAGAGCACCGGCGTCCCTTCATGCTGGCGACGGTGGTAGTGAGCCGATTTGGGTCGAGGGGCGAGATGTCTTGTAACGGACTTTTGGCGTGCTGCCCTTCGTTCGGGGGAGCGAGGTAAGATAGCATGGATACCAGCACCCTAACTCCGGGCCTCCACCCGGAAATTTGGCGTTGCTGCTCCCTGCCGGAGCCCCGAGAGGTGGGCACTTCATGGGCGAGCAGCCCCTCCAAACGAACGATGCATGTATGGCACCTACCTGCGAGCCGTCCATGCCTTGAGCCGTAGGTGGCGACTTGGCGCTCAGTGCCGCGGCGATCTTGAGCTACCGTTTCCGTGAAGTTCGAGGGGGCGTCGCCGGTCGTCAGGCAACTGCCTCCAGGGTCGGGCGCCACATGTGGACGTGGGGACCGATCGATTCGATTTCGAAGGGGTCGCCACACCGCTCGAACTCGTGATGTTCGTAGAATCCGACGGCCGATAATCGAACTCGGCACCAGACGAAGTCGAGACGAGGGGCGAGCACGGCGAGTCGGGTCAGCGAACCCTCGAGGAGACGGCTTCCGAGGTTGCGGCGCTGCCAGTCCTCGGCGACGGCCATGCCTCGGAGTCTCAGCGACGGTTCCGAACCGGCCGCTTCTCGGACAACATCGGGGGGAGATGCCGGCATGTAGGAGACGACGGCTCGCATGTGTTTGCCATCGGCGAGGAGGCCGAAATGGCGTGTTTTATCGGCGTCGTCTCCTTCGAAGATAGCGAGATCTCCGTCGTCGAATTGAGGGCGAAGGACTTTGGTGCGAAGGGGACGTACATCGTCGGCATCGACTTCGCGCAGCTCGTACATGGCAACTGGACTAAGAAGTGGGATGGAGGGCAACCGCATGCGAATCGTTCGGGCTCGATCCCGGCCCCGCGCGGGCGCCCTGCATGTCGACCTCGAACCATGGTCTTTTCGAGCCTCGACGACCTCGAGAGACGCCTTCTCGGGGCTCAAACATGGAGGGGGCTCGCCCCTTTTGACGTCCGGGTTCCCATCTCGAGCGGAGGACTGCCATCTTCCCAGAAGGAGCTCGAGAGAACGAACAGCACGGGTCGATGAAACGATGTTTCGAGGTGACGTCGAATGGACGAATCAGCCCGAAAAGAGCCGATTCGAATCGAACGATCTCAGTAATCGCCGAAGAACTCCGTCAGTTTGCAGCCGAAGGCTTGGGCGAGTTTGTAGAGGCTCGACACCGATGCACTCGATTCGGCGCGCTCGATCTGGGAGAGAAGGCTCACCGACAGTCCCGTGCGTCGGGCTGTTTGTTTGAGGGTCAACCCCTCCTCTTTGCGGCGCTCGCGGATGTTCCGGCCGATTTCCTCGAGCAATTTCTCTTCGGGGTCGAACAGCAGTCCCTTGTCGCGCAGGATGCGTTCGAGCGACTCGTTGAACTCCTCGATGTCGAAGGGCTTTTTGATGTAATCCGAAACGTCGTATTTCATCGACGTCCGAGCGGTATCCACGGAGGGATAGCCCGTGAAGATGATGATGGCGATGTCGGAATCGAACTCGCGGATCTCTTCGAGTGCCTCCATCCCGTTGATCTCGGGCATCATGATGTCGAGCACAACGACGTGGAAGTCGTCCTCACGGAGTCGGTCGAGCCCCTCGCGGGGATCGGTCTCCGTCTCGACATAGTAGTCGTTTTCTTCGAGGAGGAGTTCCATGTACTCGCAGACCTCCGGATCGTCGTCGATGATCATGATGCGGATGGTCTGCACGACCCACTCCTGGTGCTCGCTCGAGGACATGACACAGCCGAAGCTCCGAAAGCGCCGGTTGCTCCAACTCGAATGACGCTACATCCGCCGTCTCGCGTCGGAGGATTCTCACGTGCGCATCCGCTTACGATAGGGGTACATGATGGCATCGTGTAAACCCCTCGTACCGAGTAGACCCGGGCGACCGCATTCGAGTTCGATTCGGCGTTCGAGCTCACCGACCCTCTCGATATCCTGGTGTACTTCGTCGGATAAAGCCCCTCCGCGAGGGGCCTCACCGTTCCAGGCCGGCTGGGAACCGGCGGCGCCATGGGGCGCCTCCCCCGACCTCCCTTCGAGCCCCTATCGAGTCCATTTGGGGGACGTGGCCCATCTGGCCTCCGCCGACGTACCTCCGGGTCGTGTCGAAGTCGTCGCAGGATCCTGCTACTTCGAACTCGGTCGCATTCGTATAAATATGATCCCTACGAATTTCGCGATTCGAGCTGTTCTCGCGCTTTCTGGTAGTCGGGATCCTCGCGGACGTCGTCCCACGCCTCCTTGAAGATTTCGGCGGCTTCGCGCTTCTCGGCATCCGCCCAGGTCTGGGGCTCGCGTTCCTCGCCGTCGTCGTCGTATTTTGTGCCTCCGGGATACTTAGCGTAGCGCATCGCCCGAGTGAACCCCATGCGCAGATATTTGCGCACCATGTCCATTCCGATGAAGTCGTCGTGTTCCTCGTACTCCCGGTAGACCTCCATCAGCCCCTCGACTGACTCGCGAGCGGCCTCGGGAGATTTGAACGACCAGTGGGGTAGAAGTTCGCTCTTGTAGGGCTCGACGTTGAAAACGCCCCGTTCGTTGGGTGTGTACTCGTAGGCCTCGGGGTTGTCTCGGTAATCGATGTCCTCGTCGGGAAAGCTCATGGCAACAGGAGCGAGTCGAGAGTCATGCAATCGAAGCGATGGTCACCATTCAGTCGGTCCAGAGCTCGAGCCACGGGCCGTCGAGTCCGAAAACGGGTCAGACCCGCCGGGGCATGTTGCCTCCAGATAGTAGGCGTCGTCATGGCATTCTCCACGTACGTCGAGGTAGCTCGCAAATGGCGTTCGGTCGAAATGTCGAAGATCAATACATCGAGAGCGCCCACCGTACGAGCGGAAATCGTACCACATATCGTCGAGTCGAGCAGGTGACGGGGCATTCTCTCGACGTCGACAGACCTTGGGACCTTGCCATTTGCGTATCAGTGAACAAAGTCAAGGCGTCCTCATTGGGAGC
>JAQCND010000265.1 GCA_028274765.1 Bradymonadaceae bacterium | reverse complement strand
ATGGCCAGCTCGTATCTCGATCATCCCGACGGCGACCCCCGCGATCTCCGTCCCATGGAGGACAAGCGAGCCGAGCGCATGGAACACTCGCGCATCCGGTACGCATTCTGGGGGTCCGCTGCGGCTTTCATCCTCGTGCTCGTCTTCAGAACGGTCGGATGCGCCTGAACGACCCCGCCCAGCTGACGCGTTCTTTTCCTTGCTGTCATTCTGTACTGAGATGCGGGGGTCGGCGAGGCGTCTCCGCTCCCGAGCTCCCTCCTCGGCCCTCGCATCTCAACCCCACTCATACGTCCTGAATCTGTTCCACCTTGTGGTCGACAATGTCTTCGACTTTGTCGGTGTACGTCTGGGTGAGTTCGTCGATCTCGTCGAGCGTCCGATGCATCTGGTCTTCGCTGATCTCGGACTCTTTTTCGAGCTCTTCAACTTCCTGACGAGCATCGCGTCGCGCGTTTCGGATGGCGATCTTGTGGTCTTCTCCCTCCTCTTGGGCGATGCCACTCAACTCTTCGCGACGCTCCCCCGAGAGCGCCGGAATCGGGACCCGAACGACTTCACTGTCGCTGTTGGGATTGAGTCCCAGATCCGAAGCCCGAATGGCCTTGTCGATCTTCGGGATCATGTCCTTCTCCCAGGGTTGAATGACGATCAGCCGAGGGCCCGAGACCTGCATGTTGGCCACCTGCTCCAGGGGGACGTACTCGCCGTAGTACTCGACGCGAATATCGTCGAGCATCGCCAGATTGGCACGACCCGTTCGGAGCTTCGCCAGCGAATCTTTGAGCTCTTGGATCGTCTGATCGTATTCGTCTTCGAGCTCGGACATGATGACGTTGAGCATGGTGCTTGAGGGGGCTGGAGTGTGGTGAATCTCGCGTCCGCGGATACAATCGTGACTACGACATCTCATCTCGAGAGAAACCATCGGGGCTGGCGATCAACGTCCCGATCTCGTCGCCCTCGACGACGCCCTTCATGTTGGAGCGCTTCTGAAGGTTGAAGACGATGATCGGCAGATCGTTGTCCATGCAGAGACTGATCGCCGTCGAATCCATGACCTCGAGATTCTTCGAGAGGACATCGATGTATGTCAGGCGCTCATACATCTCGGCTTCGTCGAAGCTCTCCGGATCGACGTCGTAGACACCATCGACTTTGGTCCCCTTGAGGATGACCTCGGCGTGGATCTCCATTGCCCGAAGCGCTGCGGCCGTGTCGGTCGTAAAGTAGGGATTCCCCGTGCCCGCCCCAAAGATGACGACCCGATCTTTTTCGAGATGACGCATGGCGCGACGACGGATGTAGGGCTCGGCGACCTCTTTGATCTCGAGCGCCGTCTGCGCTCGGGTTGGCACGCCGAGCGACTCGATCGCGTCTTGAAGCGCGAGTGTATTGATGATGGTCGCCAGCATGCCCATGTAGTCTGCCGTCGCGCGGTCCATTCCGGCGGTACTTCCGGCAATCCCCCGGAAGATGTTCCCCCCACCGATAACGATCGCCACCTCCACTCCTATCGAGTGGATCTCGACGATCTCTTTGGCCACGTGCTCCAGCGTATCGGGGTCGATCCCGTAATCTCCGGACCCTTGGAGCGCTTCTCCCGAAAGCTTGATTAAGATGCGATCGAAAAACGGTTCGGCCATCGATCCCTCGCTCGGGTCAGGACTCGTTTTCTCGGGCACTCTCCGCCATTTCGGTGACCTCTTCGGCGAAGTCTTCGTCTTCTTCGTCTTCGATGCCTTCGCCGACTTCGTAGCGGATGAACTCGCGAATCTCGACGTCGCCGATCTCGTCTTGAAGCTCGCCGACCGTCTGCTCGCTATCTTTGACAAACGGCTGCTGGAGGAGGCAGGACTCGGACTCCCATTTGTCGATTTTCCCCTCGACGATCTGGGGAATGATGTGTTCGGGTTTGCCCTCGTCTTTCATCTGCGCCGCGAAGATCTCTTCTTTGGCCTCGCGGTCCTCCTCGGAGATGTCCGCAGCGGAGACGTAGGGCGGATCCATCGCCGCAATGTGCATGGCGACGTCGCGCGCAAAACTCTCGACGTCGTCGTCCGACTCGTCCGACGCCGTCACGGCCACGATGACTCCAATTTGGCTGCCGGCGTGGATGTAGGAGCCGACCGTCCCCTCGTTGACGCTGAGGCGATCGAGTCGGCGGAAATTGATGTTTTCGCCAATGTTGGCGATCGCCTGCTTGAGCCGCTCCGGAATGGGTTCGCCATCGACCTCGATATCTTCGGCCGCTTCGGTCGCCCCGACGTCGGAGTCGCCGACCGCTTCGGTGATGGCCTCGACGAGCGCCCGGAAGTCGTCGTTGCGAGCGACAAAGTCCGTCTCGCAGTTGATTTCGGTCAACACGGCTTCGCGACCGTTGTCGGCCTGCCAGTCGTCGACGAGCCCCTCGCTCGTGACGCGTCCCGACTTGTCTTGAGCGGCTGCAATGCCCTTCTTTTCGAGGTACTCGATGGCCGCGTCCATATCGCCGTCACTCTCCTGGAGCGCCTCTTTGCAATCCAGGATGCCGGCCTGCGTGCGATCTCGAAGTGCTTTGACCTGGTCACTTCCAATAGACATGTCTTGCTCCTGCTGTCAGTGAAGATAGAGATCCGGAATCACCCGGGAGGGCTCGCGTGAGACCTGTCGAGCTCATACGCCGGCTCTCATCCTCGGCCGCGTGCCCTCTCCCTCCGTACAGACTCATGCTTCGGCTTCGTCCTGAACCTCGCCCTCGTCTCCGGGGCGATCGACTTTCTGGACGTCCGGGCCCCCGGATTCTCCCTCTCCCGTGGGCGCATGGAAGTCCTCGGCCTGCTGGGCCGCCTCGCGGGCGCTCTCTTCGCGCTTGGCGCTTGCGATCTGACTTCCCTTCAGGCAGGCGTCAGCCGCCGCCGTCGCAAAGAGCCGAATGGCGCGGATGGCGTCGTCGTTCCCCGGTACGGGAAAATCGATCAGATCCGGGTTGCAGTTCGTATCCGTCAGCGCCACGACTGGAATGTCGAGACGATTGGCCTCGCTGATGGCGATCTCTTCTTTGTGCGGGTCGATGACGAACATCGCCCCCGGGAGCTGCCCCATCTCGCGGATGCCGCCGACGTTGTGCTCGAGCCGCTCGCGCTCGCGCTCGAAGCGAAGGACCTCTTTTTTGGTGTACTTCGCGTAGGTCCCGTCCTGGGACATCTGGTCGAGGTCTTTGAGCTTGTCGATCGATTTGTCGATCGTCTGGAAGTTCGTCAGCATGCCGCCGAGCCAGCGATTGACGACGTAGAACTGGTCGCAGCGGTCGGCTTGCTTGTGGATCGAGTCGCGGGCCTGCTTTTTGGTACCGACGAACAGAATCGGCTCGTCGCGGGCCGACATCTCCGCCAGAAACTGGCGAGCGCTCTGCCAGAGCCGAACCGTCTGACTCAAGTCGACGATGTGAATGCCATTGCGGGAGCCGAAGATGTAGGGCTCCATTTTGGGGTGCCACCGACTCGTCTGATGGCCGAAGTGGACACCTGCTTCCAGCAGATCTTGCATTTGAATCTGTGCCATGACGTCTCCTGAGGTTTGGTTTGTTAGGCCTCCGCTCCCGTCATACGACCCACCCCACCTCGAGTCGCACGAAGCGCTCGAAGCACACGGGGCTGTCGTCGGGGGGCGTGTGTGATTGAAGTAGGGCGAAAACGTGCTAACTCGGGTCGTCGAGATACGATGAGCCCCCCTCGTCGAAGGGGAGGTCGAATGTATCATCGTCCCCCGGTAACCTCGGGACCGTTGGCGCTAACACATACGAGTCCGGGTGCGCAAGGCGCGCGGTGATTACGTGTGATTATTCACGGGAAAGAGGAGGATGAGGGCCGATTGGTGACATCCCGCCGGGAGATATCGACCTCATCCGAGCAACCACTCTCTCGAGCAATGGCGACGCCGTGTGGTACGACTGTCTGCATATGAAAGGGATTCTCCGCCCCCTGGCATGTCTATGGAATCGAGGAGGGGAGGCGCGATCGGGGGCCCGACAGCACGGCCAGGAAGAGAGCGAAACGACAGGAGGGTCCGAAGACGGTGAGTCGGGGCTGGAGAGCTCTCTCTATGAGTCGAGCCCCCGAGGGGCGCGCGTCAGTTCGTGTTCGACGAGTGACGATTGATGCGCTCGGCGACCACCACGGAATCGACAATCGACCAGATGTGAACGACCCACCCGAGCAGCACGAACCACAGGAGGAAACAGAGCACCATCATCATGATGCCCTTGCTGACTTCCCCGTTGTAGATCTGCCCCGTACCACAGAGGATGAGACTCAACAGCAGAGACATGCCCGGCTGGTGTTCGGGCTTCTCGAGGTGATCGTCGCGGGAGTAGGCCGCCATCTGTTGCTGAGAAGCCGCAGCGGCGCCGGCACCGGCCTGCTGAGAGGGGCCCGACTGAGCCGATCGAGCGCGTTCGGGTTGTCCCCCGGCAGCCGCGGGCTGCATCATGTTGTGAGTCGAGGAGCTCGACTCCGTCGTTTCGTCGGCACAGGAGGCCAGCACGGGATTCGAATCGTCAAATGGCTGGGGATCACAACTCACCTCGGCCTTGACGACCGGCGAGCTCGTTTCGTCCGAGCCACACGTGTCGAGACGAGCGTCGGTGGCGGCCGGCTGTCGGGTGACGCCGGCGATAGCCTCCGACGAGCGTCTTCCGCCGGTACTGCCCGCCTGAGGCGAGGGGTACGGAGAGGACCGTGTATGCTCGGTGGGGGCGACAGCGTCCGTGGCGCTTCCACGCCGCGCCGCTGGTGGCGCCTCGCCTTCTTCGCGGCTGGCCGACCCGATCGAGCCTTCGCGATATGCTTCCGAGCCCTCGTGGTGGTCGTCGCTCGCCGTCTCGCTCGGGCTCTGCGCTCCGGCGCGCCGGGGCGTGATCGCCGGAGCGTCTCCGTCGTCTTCGACCGACGTCAGATGCTCGTCGCTCAGTGCGGGCGACGACGAGGAGGGCTCTTCGGAGGTTTGGGGAGACGATGACGCTCCGTCCTGCTGTAACGACTCCGACCCGAGCGAATCGATCTCGGCATCGAGGCTTTCACGATGCAATGGACTGACCTCGTCGGCCTGTTCGGGAGTGGCATCCGCGACGCGATAGTAGAGGTTGCCCTCCCGATCGCTCTCGAGCTCGAGGACCCCCTGCTCGAGCAATTCGTCGAGCATCGGACGGGCCTCTTCACTCGGAACGCCGAGATAGTAGGCGACGGAAGCCGTCGTGATGCGGACGTCCGTCTCAAAGGCCAGCTTGAGTATGTTCTGTTCGAACTCTGCCACGTCCATGATGGTGGTCACCTTTCGTCACGAGCCCTGACCTGACGTCACTTCTCTATCCAAGATTGTCGGGTCCTCGTCGGACGAGCCTCGAACGAGCGAGTCTCATCTATTACCGCTTTTGTAACATGCACCACCCGACGGATTGTTCCCGATGGTTGCAACCATCGTCGCGGAGTGCACTCCGCGGCACCTCATTGTATCGGAAAACACTTCGAAATCGAATCCCCATGCGCTGGAGCTGGGTCGACTGAAGTTCGAGGCATTGACCCGTCAGCTTCGCGGGTCGAACGAGGAGGAGTCCCGAAGTTGCTCGAACAACTCGCGTTCGCGAGACGATAGCTCGTCGGGCACACGGATCGAGAGCTCGACGTACAGGTCGCCGCGTTCGGTCGAGCTCTCGGGGAGGCCCTTGCCTTTGAGGCGGAGCTTGCTGCCGCTCTGAGCTCCCTCGGGCACCGCCACCTTGGCGCTTCCCTCGACGGTGGGCACCGTCACTCTGGTACCGAGTGCGGCCTCCCAGGGTGCGACGGCCACTTCGGTGTGGAGATCGAGATCGTCGACCTCGAAATGCGGATGATCGGCAATCTCGATTCTGATCAAGATGTCGCCGCGAGGACCGCCGGCGCGCCCCTCCTCCCCGCCCCCGGCGAGGCGAATGGTCGAGCCATCGGTGGTGCCGGGCGGAATCTGAACCGTATACGTCTTGCGATCCTGAATGCGTCGCCCCTGTTCGATGCGTTCGATCGGCACCGAAATGGTCTTCTCCCGACTGTTGTAGACGTCCTCGAGATTGACCTGGAGTGTGACCTCCTGCGAGCGGCCTTGGCCGGGGCGTTGACGTTGTTGTCGTCCCGAGCGAGCTCCCCCGGCTCCTCCGCCCGGACCGCCTCGCATGCCTTGATTGAAGAAAGTTTCGAAAAAGTCGCTGAACCCGCCGGCCGAGCCCTGGTTGGCCGAACCGGCCGAGCTGGCGGCCCCTCCGAAAATGTCTTCGAAGCTGACGTTGTCACCGCCCCCCATGTTGACGTTCTCCCAGCCGGGTGCCCCCTGGCCTCCGGCCCCCGCCTTGTCCCAATTTTGCCCGAGACGATCGTAACGCTTCCGCTTCTCGGGGTCTTTAAGGACCTGATAGGCTTCGTTGAGCTGTTTGAACTTGTCTTCAGCATCCGGATCGTCATTGACGTCGGGGTGATACTTCCGGGCGAGCCGTTTGTACGCTTTTTGAATGTCCTCTTGAGAAGCATCTCTGTCGACGCCGAGTACCGAATAATAATCTTCAAAGTCTACCGACACGACCGAATCCTCGCGAGCTTATAGAGATGAACGATTGACACGATCGCGATGTGAACTTCATATACATGACGCGGCACACGGGCGTATGCCCCTCCGCTTCGCCCATAGAACGTAAGTGCTATCGCCCGAGGCTCAAGTCGGATCGTCCGCCCCAAGGGCGTCGTCGGCTTATCCCCCCCGATCGTCGGCCATGCGGTGAAGGAGATGCCCCAGGGAGACTCGGGCAGGGAGCTCCAGCCGCTCGATGCCGAGTGCCATCAGAAGAGAAGGGGAAATCGAGCCGACGCGAACCTCGAGAATCGTGTGATCGCCGGCGCGAAGCCGGGCGCCTTCGGGCGTCTCGACGACGCGCCACGTCTCGTCGGAGGAGCGACGCTCGAGCCTCCAGGTCCCCTCGGTCGGGACGAGTCGCCCCGACCATTCGGCATCGGGCCCGAAGAGCCCCCAGCCTCGACTCGTACGCTCGAGACGAAACTGGCCGGGATACTCGTAGACCGATCGGGACTTGCGCTCGAGTCGGGCGGTCGTCTCCCCGTCGACGGATGTCACCTTCGGGAGCTGGGAGAGGGACTCCCTGCTTCCGGCATCGAGCTTCGCCGTATCCCGGGAAGACGCCGAGAAGTGGACGAAGCCGATCGGGGCGAGCGTCTCGTCATAGACTTTGTAACGATCGGACCGACGCCTCAGTTTGACGACCGTCTCGCCGTCGTCCGGTCGCTGGACGAGGATGCGATCGCCGCTCCCCTGCCATTTCTGATAGAGAGGACCTCCCGGTCGATCGCGATTGGGCCGCGTGTGGTCCATGCAGCCCGAGCCCACTAGAACGATCAGGAGCACGAGCGACGAGAGCCAGAGACGAGGCGGGGACGGATCGCACATCATTCGATCTCGATGTCGTGATCGGAACAGAGTTGATCGAGCAATCCGTTGACAAACCCCGACGTCTCGGACTCTCCGTACGTCTTGCCTATCTCGACGCACGCGTTGATGGTGACAATCGGCGGGATGGGCGTCTTCAGGATCTCCCAGACGCCGAGGCGCAAAATATTGCGGTCGACGACGGCCATGCGCTCGATGCGCCACTTGGGACTGACGTTCTGAAGCGCTTCGTTGACGTGGTCCCAGTCGTCGTGGATACCACGGATGCGTTCCTCGACATGGCCCCACGTCTCTGCGACCTCGGCGTCGAACTCGGCGGCCAGCATCTGAGTGCCTTCCAGCCCGAACTCGGGCTCGTTGTCGGTGATGTCGAGCCCGTACAGAACCCAGAGGGCTCCCTCTCGAGCTTTCTCCTGTGATTGGCTCATGAGTCTCGGTCCGGGTCGTAGTCGTCGAGCGCGTCGTAGAGATTGGCCATTTCAACGGCTGCCATCGCCGCTTCCTCCCCCTTGTTCCCCGCCTTGGAACCGCTGCGAGCCCTCGCCTGTTTCATCGTATCGCAGGTCAGGACCCCGAAAGACACGGGGACGTCAAGGTCGAGGCCCAGTCCCCCGATGCCCGACGTCGATTCGCCGGCAATGTAGTCGAAGTGCGGTGTCTCGCCGCGGATCAGCACCCCGATGCAGACGATGGCATCGACCTCGAACGACTGGGCCACGCGGTGAGCGACCTGGGGGAGCTCGAAACTCCCCGGACAGCGCACCACCGTGATGGACGCCTCGGAGGCGCCGTGTCGTTCGAGTGCATCGATGGCCCCGTCGAGCATGTCTTGGCCGAAGGCGTCGTTCCAGCGGGCCGCGACGATGGCGACATCGAGCCCCTCGGCGATGAGATTACCCTCCAGTGTCGTCGGCATGAGCGACTCCTCGTCGTTGATCACACATGTTCCGTCTCACGTACTCAATCAGATGAAGTGTCAGCGTCGGTCTCCTCGGCCGGCGAACTCCCCGAAGCCGCCTGCGGGGAGAGTCGGACGTGTTGATTGGGGATCGGGATCTGGTCGACGATCTCGAGGCCGTATCCATCCAGACCGAAGGCGCGCTTCGGTCGATTCGTCATCAGCTCCATGCGTCCGATCCCGAGCTCGACCAGGATCTGGGCGCCGATGCCGACAACTTTGAGCGACTCTCGAGGTTGATTGACGTGGTCGCGCTCGTCGTCCTCCTGGGTCGAGGAGCGATAGGGCCGAATTTCCTCGTCGTGGACGTAATGCTCGACCAGATCGAGCGCCGACCTCGGCTCGTGGTCGAGATAGACGATCGCTCCGACGCCTCGTTCCGAGATCGACTCCATGACGCGCGACATCTGGCCCGTACACGTCTCGGATGCCTGGCGCAGGAAGACGTCGAAGGTATCGCACCGATGCTGGATGCGAACCGGCACGGCCTGGTCGGGGCTCGGATCGCCGCAGACGAAGGCCAGATGCTGCACGTCGTCGACGTCGCTCTCAAAGACCTTGACGCGCCAGTCGCCCGGGTAGTCGGTCGGAAGTTCCGCCTCTTCGACGACATGCACGAGCGAGTCGTGACGCAGCCGGTAGTTGATGATGTCCGAGACCGAGAGCATCATCAGATCGTGCTCCCGGGCGAACTCCTCGAGATCCGGTCGTCGCGCCATCGTGCCGTCGGGATTCATGATCTCACAGATGACCGCTGCCGACTTCAGGTCTGCCAGTTGGGCCAGATCGACGCTCGCCTCCGTCTGGCCGGTCCGTACGAGCACGCCACCGTCTCGGGCCCGAAGGGGAAAGATATGACCCGGCGTCACGATGTCATCGGGGCCGGCGTCATCGTCGACCGCCACCTGGACGGTTCGCGCTCGATCGGCGGCCGAAATCCCGGTCGTCACCCCTTCCTTGGCCTCGATGCTGACCGTAAAGGCCGTCTCGTAGGAGCTGGTGTTTTCTCCCTCGTCGACCATCATTGGGATGTCGAGCCGGTCGAGCCGATCGCCCGTCATCGCCAGGCAGATCAGGCCCCGACCGTGCTTGGCCATGAAGTTGATGTCGTTGTCGGAGACGTGTTCGGCGGCGACACACAGATCCCCCTCGTTTTCGCGATCCTCGGCGTCGAGGATGACGACGTGTTCGCCCGCCTTCATGGCTTCGATCGCGCGTTCGACGCGCTCGATCGCTCCATCCGTGTCTTGAGCGTGTTGCGACGATCGACTCATGGCTTACTCCGTCTCGACTACGAATTGTTCGACGTATTTGCCGAGCATGTCGACTTCGATATTGACTTCGTCTCCGACCTCGTAGGTCGTCAAGCGGGTGACATCGTCGGTATGGGGAATGATGGCGACTTGAAAACGCGCGCCCTCGACGTCGTTGATGGTCAAACTGACACCGTCGACAGCGAT
>JAQCND010000006.1 GCA_028274765.1 Bradymonadaceae bacterium | reverse complement strand
CGAGGCGGTGGCCGGAGACGTTGATGACGTCGTCGAGACGGCCCATGATCCAGAAGTCGCCGTCGGCGTCGCGCTTGGCGCCATCGCCCGGAAAGTAGGTGCTCCCGTCGAACTGGCTGAAGTAGGTGTTTTTGAACCGTTCCTCGTCGCCGTAGACAGTTCTCAACATGCTGGGCCAGGGTTTGCGCACCACCAGGTAGCCACCCTCGCCGTCTTCGACAGGCTCGCCGTCGCGGTCGACGACCTCGGCGTCGATGCCCGGGAGCGGCTTGGAGGCACTGCCCGGTTTAGTCGTCGTCACGCCGGGCAGTGGACTGATCATGATGCCGCCGGTCTCGGTCTGCCACCAGGTGTCGACGATGGGGCAATCGCCGCCGCCGATCGTCTCGTGGTACCACGTCCAGGCCTCGGGGTTGATCGGTTCGCCGACCGTCCCCAGCAGGCGGAGACTGTCGAGGTCGTGCTTGTCGACCCATTCGTCGCCCCACTTCATGAACGCCCGGATGGCCGTCGGCGCCGTATAGAAGATATTGACGCCGTGGCGATCGACGATGTCCCAGAAGCGATCTGGCTCGGGATGGTTGGGCGCGCCCTCGTACATCAGCGTAGTCGCCCCGTTCTGGAGCGGTCCATAGACGATGTAGCTGTGGCCGGTGATCCAGCCGATGTCGGCCGTACAGAAGTAGACGTCGTCGTCCTTGAGGTCGAAGACCCAGTTGCTGGTCAGCTTCGTCCAGAGGGCATAGCCAGCCGTCGAGTGGACGACACCCTTGGGCTTCCCGGTCGTGCCGCTGGTGTAGAGCAGAAAGAGCGGATGTTCGGAATCGACCGCTTCAGCTTCGTAGTCGGTGGGCTGATCGGCGACGACGTCCTCCCACCAGTGGTCGCGCCCCTCGTGCCAGCCGATGTCGTGGCCCGTGCGCTCGACGACCACGACGTCAT
Organism: Bradymonadaceae bacterium; assembly: GCA_028274765.1. Taxonomy (GTDB): domain Bacteria; phylum Myxococcota_A; class Bradymonadia; order Bradymonadales; family Bradymonadaceae; genus CAJXPB01. Next base: position 1,829 of record JAQCND010000006.1, on the reverse strand, counting down.
CGACCGTCGGACATCCCTCCTGGAGGGCCTCGTCGACGGCGGGTTTGAGTTCGACGATATCACCTCGGCGCCACCCGCCGTCGGCGGTCACGATGACGTCACACTCGGAGTCTTCGACGCGCTGCTGGATGGCGTTGGCCGAAAAGCCCCCGAAGATGACGTTGTGGGGCGCCCCGATGCGGGCACAGGCCAGAACGGCAATGGCCAGCTCCGGCACCATCGGCATGTAGAGCGCCACGCGATCGCCCTTCTCGACGCCCATGTCCTCGAGGGCGTGGGCGAAGCGACAGACCTCGGTGTGGAGCTGCTGGTAGGTGAGCGTGCGCTGATCGCCCGGTTCGCCCTCCCAGACGATGGCCGCCTTGTTGCGGCGCCACGTCGAGAGATGCTGGTCGAGACACTGATAGCTCAGGTTGAGCTTGCCGCCCTGGAACCATTCGGCAAAGGGGGGATCCCAGTCGAGCGTCATCTCAAAGGGCTCCTTCCAGTCGAGCTCCTCGCGCGCCAGATCGCCCCAGAATGCCTCGGGGTCCTCTTCGGCCTTCGCTTGGAGTTCCTCGTAAGTCTCGGGGTCCAGATTGGCCGACTCTTGTAAATCGGCCATGGGCTCGAACTGACGTTCCTCGTGCAATACGCTCTCGATCGTATCGTCATCACTCATGGTCATCCTCCAGCTCTCGAGTCGATTGCGCCCGCCTTCGTCTTCCATCACGTCGCACTGTATCCCGCCGGCGAGCGGGGGGGTCAGCCGTCTGTATCGGAGGTGTCGTGTATGAAAAACGGGACATAGACGCAAGGTGAGGGCCCGCAATCACGGGCCTGTTGAAGCTCCAAGCCCCTCGTTGGGAGAGAGAAATCTCGCCCCGTCGAGGACGGAGCTCTCCGATACGGTCGGGCGCTTTCTCGGAAGCCGTGCCTTCGGAGCAGACGGGCCTTCCATTCGTTGCTCCCCCACCTAAATTCATGTCGAGGCGGCTCGCCCGACAGGCGTCATCGGGGAATCAGTCCTTGCGAGACGACATGTCCAAAAGGAGAGAATCCCTCCCCGAGTCCCATGCCCTGTCCAACACTCCGAACCGGGGTGGTTCTCGGCCTCGGGCGCGAGATGTGGAGCATGCCATCGGAGGAGTCACCCGATCACGTCGAGACGAGCTCGATCGGCCGACCGACGAGCGGACGCAGGAGGAACCCTTTAGAGCTGGTGTCGGACCCTCGGCGAGGAGCGAGGGCGTGGCGAGGCGCGCGAGGACAGGGAGCCGAACCGACCGCGATCCCAGAAAAATCGTGGAGGGTCGGCGACGCCGTCATCGCCGCATCAGCCGCGACCGCAGCCCCGCTCGAGTGTGTTGAAACGAGCTCTTAACTCGCTTCGTCATCGGAGTCGATGTGAGCCCTCCATATCTCCTCATGTAGTCGATGGAGATGCTCGAGCGTCGGCCGGGCTGGATGATAGAGGCGCACCGCAATGCCGTTGGGCGCCGACCGCACGACGCGCCCCTCCAGGGACACCTGCTCGTCCAGAGGATCGGCCTGGATGAGCACGGGCATGTCGATGAGCGGCATCGGACGGATGTCCGTCTCGAGAAACCCGCCGCAGATATCGAAGAGATCGGGCATTTTGCGCCGCAGCGAAAAGGCCGAATCGAAGATCAACTCCAGCTCGGGCGGCTCGTCGGCCTCGGGACCGGGCGTTAGGGCGACGTCGGGCTCGATCGAACCCGAGCGCAGATCACACACCAGTCGCTCCAGACCTTCGAGCAGCGAGTCGTATGCTACCTCGTCTCGACGACATCGGATGATGTCGAGCAATTCGCGTTTGAGATGTGAAC
>JAQCND010000002.1 GCA_028274765.1 Bradymonadaceae bacterium | reverse complement strand
TTTCACCCTGGCGAAGTTACTCTGACCTTCGATGGACGAGAGCAACGCGATCTACGGGTCGAGCACGACATTCGCCTCGATAATTCAGAGAGCTTCGAAGCGGACGATACGTACACCGTTCTCCTAAACGGGTACGATCTATACACCGACGGCGAGCGTGCCAAAGCCAAGAAGCTCAAGACGTTTCGACTCTGGGCGAGGCACGCCGAGTACGACGAGTCGGGTTTGCAGTTCAATCTGGGAGGCATGTTGAACATGAACTGCGATTCATTCGAGTGTAAACACCAATCCAATCGCGTTCGATACACGATGGACGTGCGATTTCTCGTCATTGCCAGCGAGCCTGGCGGCATGAACGTGACGAGCAAACACCTCGAGACCTCCTATCAATGGAGCAAACGCCGGGAGATCGAGGCCGACGACGTGCCGCTGAATGCCAGTATCGATCGAATACAGGGGTCGCGAACCCGCTACGACAACGCATTGCTGGGATTCCGTGAGATCGAATTCGACCTCGGCAAGAAAGGTCGCTATAAAGACCACTGGTATGTCCAGTGGCGTCACTCAATCCGGAATGTCGACTACGAGCCATCGGGGGGTGAATCGTCGTTCAACGTGAATCTGTTTTTCAAGGAGTGGAATCAGCGAACTAAAAAGAAGGTCACGTCGCTGGCCCGTCGAGGCGAGGCGACGCTGCGGGCCGACGTCGCCATGGTCCAGCTCCGGAAAGCCTCCACTCGGCGTCGATCGAGATCGGGCACCCTCCAGTGGCGCGGCAACAATCAATCGCCCGTCGATGATTCGGCCATCTGGCGACGATCGCTCGAATGGTCGCCCCACAAAGAACACGACAAGGGTACCTCCGTAGCCGAAGGCGATTAAATGGCTCTCTTCGGTAGCTCGGTTCGTGCCCCTCGGCACCCGAGTCCCCGCCGACTTTCCCCCCTCTGTTGCTTCATTCTCTTTCTCCGAGAAGCACGATCAGTGGGTAGATGGCAGAGACCTCCGTGACGCATCGTCCAACGTTCGTGGAGACGTCTCTCGGCCGGACGCATCTCGATATCGTGACCATCCAGGCTCAGCCCTCCTCGAGATACACGTCGTTTCATGTCACCCTCCGGAGCGCCCGCGCTCATGCGCATGCTCCGCCCGCCGCAGGCCGGCCAGTCGCTCGAGGGGGTCACCACCCTGGAAACACCGGGCGGTCGGGCGGCTCGCTCCTTCCAGACCACCTGACAGCTCGCCGCTCCCCCCTCAGTTATGATCTTCGACGGATCCTCCCGGTATGTTGCGTCAGAGAGGCCTGTCGCGGACGCTCGACCACCTGGGCTACACCGTGACGCTGTTCGATATTCGCAGCGACGTCGAGACCTTCACCGACAACAATTACGCTCGCCATACCATCCAGGTCGACGATTTCGTCGAGGCGGGCGAACACATCGACCACGAACGACTCACTCACGTCATCGTCATGACGATGGGGCAGCCGCGCGACGTCCGGGCGTTGCTCGGCGTGATCGAGGACCCGTATTCCTACATCGGCGTGATGGGAAGCGAGGCCAAACTCCACAAGATCCGTGAGGACCTGGAGGCCGAGGGCATCGACCCCGGACTGTTCGACGACCGAGTGCGAGCGCCCATCGGACTCGAGATGACCAGCAATACCCCCGAGGAAATCGCCGTCAGCGTCGCCGCCGAATTGCTCCGGGAACGCGAGACGCTCTTTCTCTACAGCCAACCTTCGGAACCGGAACCGCCCTCCTGACGGATGAGTCTGTGGCTCGTTGCATGGCACGTGATACTCCGGCTCACCTCCGCACATCCACGAATATAGCACTTTTCTCCAGGGGATGCCCCCTTCGAGGCCAGTTACAGACGTACGCCGCCTTGATCCGAACGGCGAGAGGTCTTGCAATGGACCTCGACCCTCGTTCGCCCCCGCTCGAACGCCTTCACCTCCGAGACAGCCCCCATCACTTGCCGACGTCATGAGTGAACTCGTCGATACCTTCGGCCGCGCCCACGACAGCCTCCGGGTCTCGGTCACCGACCGGTGCAACCTGCGATGCAGCTACTGCATGCCGGAGGAGGGCGTCGAGTTCGAACCTCGCGACCACGTCCTGTCGTTCGAGGATCTCTCCTGGACGGTCGACATCGCCACCGATCTGGGCATCGACGCCGTTCGCGTCACGGGAGGCGAACCCCTGCTTCGGGCCAACCTCCCGACCTTCGTCGAGATGCTCGACCAACGACACGCTCTCGACGACATCGCGCTGACCACCAACGGCCTCCTGCTCGAGCGCCATGCCGACGCACTCGCCGAGGCCGGACTCGACCGCGTCAACGTCAGCATCGACTCGATGGATACCGAACGATTCGCCGAGATCACGCGCATCGGCGGACTGGAATCGGTCGTCCGGGGCACCGTCGCCGCCGCCCGGGCCGGACTGGAGCCGCTCAAGATCAACACGCTGATTGTCGACGGCTTCAACACCGACGAGCTCGATCGCTGGGTCGAGATCACCCGCGAGTTCGAGGTGACGGTGCGATTCATGGAGGTGATGCCCATCGGCGAGGCTGCCCGCGGCGGACACGTCGGCGACTTCGTCGACCTGACCGACGTCCGGGAGCGACTGGCCGACCGACACGACCTCGAACCCGCCGACACCTCGGTCGGCAACGGCCCCGCCCGGTACTGGAAGGCCCCGGACGCCGCCGGCACCCTCGGCTTCATCACCCCGATGTCCCACCCCTACTGCGACACCTGCTCGCGCCTCCGACTGACCTCGACCGGCGACATCCGCCCCTGCCTGGCCGACGACGCCCAGGTCGACATCGCCTCGGCCATCCAGCGCCGCGACACCGAGGCGGTCGAAACCGGCTTCCAGTTCGCCGTCGAACGCAAGGTTGCCGGCCACGAATGGCGAGACGGCGCGACGACCGAAACCGGCATGTCGACACTCGGGGGTTGAATGGAGCATCGCCCCCGTGCGGGTTTGTCTGAGCGTATCTCTTCGGATGGCAGACTTCCATCCCAGCACTTCCGAAAGCGGCGACAGCCTGTAGATCCGGACGAGATCCTGGAGTCACAGCATAAATACCTGTCATTCGATTTCCGAAAGGAAACATCTCGGGCGAACGCGAGTGTGGGCCTCTGGAGGCGAGCTTCATACCCAGACGCTCCATCGACCTCGACGAATCCGCGTCCGACGAACGCCGCGAGCGGGCTGCCGAGGCGGGAATGTCTCTCGACATGTACGTTCACGTGGCTTCATCGGGGGCGCTCAGGCCGGCGGCTCCGAACGTATCAGGCGTCCCAGGGCCGCTTCAGCCGACTCGGGGCGAGCTTCGAGATCGGGGGCGAGCATGGATTCCAACAGGTCGGCCAGGTCGTCGGAGAGGTTCAGCTCGTCGCGGAGGTGGGCGCCGGTCGCCATGCCCGACATCTCGTCCTCTCGAGCCGACAGCATCGTCAGCGCGGTCGCGCCGAGCCCGTATAGGTCGCTGGTCGGCTCGGCCCGTCCCTGCATCTGTTCGGGCGCCGTGTAGCCGGCGGTGCCGACGGCGGTCGACTCGCTCAGCCCCGCGTCCATCTGCGCCTCGACCGTGCCGAAATCGATGAGAACGTAGGTGTCGTCGGGACGCTCGAGGACGTTGGCGGGTTTGACGTCGCGGTGGAGCACCGGCGGCTCCCGGCCGTGGAGGTAGGTCAACACCTCGAGGATGTCGGCGAGCATCGACCGGATCGCCGATTCGTCCATCGACTCGCCGTCATCGATACGGGCGTCGAGCGAACGCCCCTCGATGTACTCGCAGACCAGGAAGAATCGCGGTCCCTCTCGCCCGTCGAGCTGGAAGCCGTCGAGATACTCGGGGATGTTCGGATGGTCGAGGGCGGCCAGCGTATTGCGTTCGCGCTCGAACAGCTCGATGGCGCGCCACGTCTCGGTACGATCCAGTTTCAGCTCCTTGGCGACGACTCGCTCGCCGGTGTCGAGGTCGCGAGCGAGCCGAGTCGTCCCCTGGCTGCCGCGCCCGATGGTCTCGAGGAGGTCGTAGCGTCCCTGGAGCTGATCGACGTGATGTGATGAACTTGTCATGGCGAGAGTCGACGATGAGTGGAGGGGATTCTCGACGGAGACGAGGTCTCGTGATAGGGCCTCGGTCGCATGAGTGACTGTCGGACGCGGACATTACAATCTCGAACCGCCGCGTGTCGAGCGACGTCTGCCCCCGTTGGTATGCCTTTTCCCCCCCCAACCGATCCCGAACTCACCAGCGAGACGCCCTTCCCGGAGGAGCATCGCCCCTGGGCGACGCCCATCCATCCCTGGTACATCTGGATGAGCTGGCAGAAGCTCCTCTTTGCCCACTGGCCAGTCGAGCCCAAACTCGTCGAGCCCCATCTCCCCGACGGACTGACTCTCCAGACCTACGACAGCGCGGCCTGGATCGGAGTCGTCCCCTTCGACATGGTCATCACGGGCCGGGGATTGCCCACCTTCGGCCGACAATCTCATTTTCTGGAGCTCAACGTCCGGACCTACGTGACCTGTGAGGGCAAGCCCGGCGTCTGGTTTTTCAGCCTCGAGGCCGAACGCTGGCTCGCCGTGCGAGCCGCCCGCCGTCTCTTCGGGCTGCCCTACTTCGACGCCGACATGGAGCTCGAACGAGACGACGGCACCATCCATTATCGGAGCGAACGCACCCACAGAGACGTCGAGTCCGCGGAATTCGAGGGGGAATACCGACCCGAAGGCGACTCCTATCACGCCGAGGAGGGCACGTTGGAGCACTTCCTGACCGAGCGATACTGTCTGTACGCCCACGACGGCGTGTCGCTGCTCCGCGCCGACATCCATCACGCGCCATGGCCCCTGCAGCGCGCCGAGGTGGACCTCGAGATCAACACGATGGCCGACTGGATCGACATTCCACTCGAGGGCGAACCCGAGCTGACCCATTACGCCCCCCGCATCGACGTGGTGGGATGGCTGCCGGAGCGCGTCGAGGGGTAACATTCACGCTCCGGAGGGCCATCGCATTAGAGGTATAGACGACACGACGAGACGCGCCCCTCCGTTTGAGGTACACCTTATCGCCTCGCTCCTCCCGAAAGGAAATCGCACTGCCGTAGCCAGCATCAACCCGGCGCTCTGCCAGCAAGGATGCTTCATGTCGAAGACATATAAAGGCGCTTCCAAGGGGGATGAACTCGTTCATCGCTCGACGCCTCTTTGGAGCTCCCCTGTACCTCCTCCGGAAGTGGGCTCCCGGCCGGCCGATCACAACGAGAACATATTCAAATGCGATCGCCATCTGTTGCACGTTTCTCACCAGTTTGCTACTCCCCTCGCCGAGGCTCGATGGAACTGACTCGCACCTCTCGAGGACCGAGACGCCCATGGACGATCGCAATCTCGCACTGGATCTCGTACGAGTGACCGAAGCCGCTTCGATCGCCTGTGCCAAGACCATGGGACAGGGCCGCCCGGATTACAGCGACCAGCACGCCGTGAGCGCCATGCGCGCGGCGTTCGAACCCATTCCCATCGACGGCACGGTCGTTATCGGCGAAGGCGAGCGCGACGAGGCGCCGATGTTGTTTGTCGGCGAGCAGGTCGGGCGAGCCGACGAGGACGATCCGGCCATGGACATTGCCCTCGATCCCCTCGAAGGGACGGATCTGTGTGCCCACGGTCGCCCCGGTGCACTCTCGGTGATCGCGATGGCGCCCGAGGGCAATCTCTTGAATGCCCCCGATATCTACATGAACAAGGTGGCCGTCGGCCCGGTCGGTCGCGGTCACATCGACATCACCCGGTCGCCGACCTGGAACATCGAGAGTGTCGCCGAGGCCAAGGGCGTCGACGTCGAGGAGCTGACGATCATGATCCTCGAGCGCGAACGCCACGACGAGCTGATCTCCGAGGTGCGCGAGACCGGCGCCCGCATCAAGCTCATCCCCGACGGCGACGTCCATGCCGCCATTGCCACGGGGAACGAGCGGACCGGAGTCGACATGCTGCTCGGCATCGGAGGCGCCCCCGAGGGGGTCGTCTCGGCCGCGGCGCTCCGGTGCATCGGCGGCGACATGGAGGGGCGACTCGTGCCGCGCAACAAGGAGGAGACGGATCGAGCGCAAGACGTCATGGGCGAGGGCGCCGACATCCATCGTGCGCTCCGCATCGACGACCTGGCCGACGAGGAGATCCTGTTTGCGGCAACGGGCGTGACCGACGGCGAGCTGCTCGAGGGCGTGCGGTATGTTGCCGACGGCTGTGAGACGCACTCGATCGTCATGCGCTCCCAATCCGGAACGGTTCGTGACATCCACGCCTCGCACAACTTCGAGCGCAAGCCGCACTACACGCTCGAGGGACTGCACGAGAAGATGGACGACCCCGAATTCGAGAGTGGCTGATCGCCCTGAATAGCGAGGGATCGACCCGCTCGACGCGACGTCCCCCTGTCGCCTCAACTTCATTCACCAACCGATACTTTCTCCGCGATCCTTGCCATGCCCCGATCCGACGGACGTGAGTTCAACGAGATTCGTCCCGTCTCCATCGAGACGGGATTCACCGACAACCCCGACGCCTCGGTCATGATCGAGACCGGCAACACGATGGTGCTCTGCACGGCGAGCGCCTCGGACTGGCTGCCGCGCTGGAGGCGCAAGTCGGGCGACGCCGAAGAAGAGCCCGACGGATGGGTGACCGCCCAGTACGCGATGATTCCCGGTTCGACCTCGCCGCGCTCGCGGCGCGAGTCGATGAAGGGCAAGATCGGCGGGCGCACCCGCGAGATCCAGCGTCTCATCGCGCGGAGTCTCCGGGCGGTCGTGGATCTGGAGGCGTTGGGCCCGCGGAGCGTACAGCTCGACTGCGAGGTTCTGCAGGCCGACGGTGGCACGCGCACGGCGTCCATCACGGGCGCCTGGGTCGGACTCGCCATCGCCTGCGACCAGCTCGTCGGCGAGGGGACGATCGAGACGTTTCCCCTCCGTGATTCGCTGGGCGCGATCTCGTGCGGTGTTGTCGACGACGAAGTGCTGCTGGATCTCCCCTATGAGGAAGACAGCTCGGCGGACGTCGACATGAACGTCGTCATGGCCGGCTCCGGCGAATTCGTTGAAATTCAGGGAACGGGTGAGGAGGCAACGTACTCCCGAGACGAGCTCGATCAGATGCTCGATCTCGCCGAAAAGGGCATTCGAGAGCTCGAGGAGTATCAGCGTGAAGCACTCCCCTCGAAGCCTCACATCGACGAGCTGTTTTAACGCCCAACCGATCGACCGCAGGACGACACCATGTTCGACAAGCTCTGGACCTTTCACTGCGGTTACATGCGAGTCCCCCGCGGCTTCATCCTCGACGGCGGGGGGTTCGAACGCATTCTCCTGCCCTTCATGGGGACCCTCGCCCACCATACCGAGCGCGGACCCGTTCTGTTCGATGCGCCGTTCGGCCACGAGGGGCCCTCGAGTCTCGGACGAGTCGTGGCGGGGGTGCTGGAGACGCTCGGGCTCGAGTTTCGAGCCGAATGGGCCGTCGTCCCTCGCATCGAGGCGCTGGGATTCCGTCCCTCCGAGATCGATCACGTCTTCATGACCCACCTCCACGTCGATCACACCGGGGGCATGAAGTCGCTCGCCGAGCCGACCTTTCACGTCTCCCGCGAGGAGTGGGCGTACGCCCGGCAGCTCGGGTCGATTCGAGCGGCCGCTGAAGGCTACACGCCCGACGACTACCGTTCGCTCGAGGAGCGCATCGAGCCCTTCGAGGCCCCCGACCCGCTCGCCGACGACGCCGAGGCCCGCCACGAGATCTGGGACGACGGTTCGCTCCGAGCGATCGGCCTCCCCGGCCATACGTCTGGCCACGTCGGATACGAACTGCAATTCGAGGGCGATCGGACGGTCTGGCACGTCGGCGACGCGGCCTTCGCGCTCACGCAGATCACCGAACGAGACGATTTCGGCTATCAGCCCGAGATGTTCGCCCACGACCTCTCGACGGCCGAACGGACGCTCGAGGCGCTGCGTCGCTACGCCGACGACCATCCCGAGACGATGCTCATCAACGCTCACGACCACGAACGGGCCGAACGGGCCATGGATGGGCCGCTCGCTTTGATCGAGTGACGTCTCGACGTTGTCGTTCGTCCCGAATCATCACGAGTCGACTGCTCACCCCAACGAACCCATGAATCGAACACGGTTTCTTGTTTGGCTTGCTGTCTCCACCTGGATGTTTGTCGCGATCGGGTGTTCGGACGATGATTCCAATGCCCCCAACGGACCGACGGATGCGTCGGTGATGGCGGCAGACGCCACCAGCGGCGAGGACGATGAAGACACTCGAGCTCGTGGACCCGATGGAGGTTCGGATGGGGAGCTCGAGACCGACGTGAGGTCTGCCCAGGACGCGGGTACGAAGCGCGACACGACTCGAGGCGATGCAGGCTCCGAGGACGATCCTGCTCGAGATGACGCGAGTGGTGGCGCCGAGGATGTCACGGCCGTCGATGGGGGGATGCCGGAGGATACGACCGGCCGCGACGGAGGTGCTCGCGATGGGGGCGATATCGCTAAAGATGCGGAACGTCCCGACGGGAAGACGATGAGCGACGTCGAGCGCCGGGATGGCAGGAGTTCGCGAGACCTCGGTCGGCGAGACAGCACGGTCGTGCGAGACACCTCGCCTCGGCCTCGAGACGGTGGAAGGCGAGGCGACGTCTCGAGACGTCCCGACGCCAGTGGTCCGCCCACCTCGTTCGCCTGGCGCAAGACCTTCGGAACCTCCAGTGGCCCCGACATGGCTCACGACATCGCCATCGGTCCCAACGGCGCCCTCTACATCGCAGGTCACGTCTCGGGGCCGGTCGGCGGTCAGCCCCACGCCGGCGGCAAAGATGCCTTCGTCGCCAAGTTCGACTCGTCGGGGACCCGACAGTGGATCCGGATGCTCGGCAGCAGCAGTGTCGGCGAACGGGCGCTCGGGGTCGCAGTCGCGTCCACGGGACGCGTCTACATCGTAGGAAGTACCACGGAGAAACTGGCCGGCAAGGGGCAGTCCAACAATCGAGAGAATGCCTTCATCGCGCAATACGACAACAGCGGGTCCCGGCAGTGGGTTGAGCTCTTCCGGACGGGGACCAACTCATCTTGGGCCGACATCGAGATCGACTCGAACGGAGAGGCCGTCGTCACCGGGGGGACGCTCAACGGAGCCTTCGTCGCCCGATACGATTCGAACGGAACACTCCAAAATACGACTAAAATCGCCCCCAAGCGACACATCGGCGTCTCGCTCGAAGTGGTCGACCCGAACACCTACTACGTGCTCGATCTCTACCTCCTCGCCCCGGCGCCCGCCCGAGAGCGCTACGTCCTCCATCGCGAGGGCCAGACGAGTCAGGGGACGTGGAGCACTGACATTCTGACCTCGAGACGCACGCCTCAGAACATCGTCCCCGAGATCGAGATCGACAACTCGAGCACCGTTCACGTAACGGGAGCCGCCAAAGGCACCGTCCAGGGACGGGCGACTCAGAGGATCGACGCGTTCCACGCCACCGTCACCCCCCTGGGCCAGCGGACTCGACTCGACCGGTTTGCCACGTCCGGCGACGACACGGGGTCGGGGGTCGCCATCCACCCCAACGGTCAGCTTTACACGGCGGGACTCTGGAACGCGTATCGCCAGGCCAATCCTCCCTACACCGAGAGCATGTTGCGCACGCCGCTGGGCGCCACGGAGACGGTGATCCGAGATGCGTCAGAGTCCATCTGGACGACGGACCTCGCCATCGACGATGCCGGCAACATCTATCTGACGGGCATGCGGAAACCCGAAGCCGACGCCTTCATTATGAAGCTCTAATCGGTGTGGGGAGTCTCTCTCGCAGCGCCTCCTTGAACGATGCCCGGTCTCCGAGATGAGAGGGCGGATGGGGGCTCGGGGATGGATGCATCGCCAATGGAGTGTCATCGTCAGCCGTGGGTCCAGCTCTGTCGACGGGTCGCCTCACTCCTTTCGAAAGGGAGTGACCCGCCGACGGGCCGGCGAGGCCACTCACTTCAAGGACCTACGGGGGCGCACCAGGCGACGCGACGCCGTGACGCGGTCCCCACGGGTCGTGATAGCACCCTCGCCGATACCCCGTCTATACGTCGATCGTGTTTTGCCCTATCGTCGGCGTCTGTCGGTCACGAAGTTGACTACCAGGATTCCGCCGCGGTCGCGCATGCACTCCCTTCTCAACGCGATATTTGGACTGAATTTCGGCCCCGTTCCAGGCCAGTACCTGCTCGTCGTCGCCGACATACTCGCGCTCCTCTCGATTCCGTCGGTGCTGTTGCATCGCCGAGGACGACCGGCCTCGGCGATGAGCTGGCTTCTGGGCGTGTTGCTGGTGCCGTACCTGGGGGTCGTGCTCTGGTGGCTCTTCGGCGTCGAGCGGCTGCGTCGCAAGCAACGAGCGCGTCAGACGAGTACCGAGCAGTTCGAAGAGGCCCTCGAGGAGGTCGAGGCCAGTCAAGCCACTCGAAAGATCCGATCCTTCGATCCCATCCTGCCCCCCGGTCTCTTTCGGGCCCACGATCCGCTCAAGATCACGCGGCCGACTCGCCGCAATCGCGTCAATCTTCTCGTCGACGGCGAGGATGGCTTCGGCGCGATCGAACGCATGATTCGTTCGGCCGAACACTACGTCCATCTCCTCTTCTACATCTGGAAAAACGACGAGACGGGGCGTCGCCTCCGCGATCTCCTCGTCGAGAAGGCCAAGCAGGGCGTCGAAGTCCGCGTGCTGGTCGACGCCTTCGGCAGCCCCAAGTTCGAACGCAAGCTCGCGCCGCCCCTGATACGGGCGGGGGGCGAGGTCTCGAAGTTTCTCCCGCCTCGGTATTTTGCCTGGCGGCCGACGTTCAATTTTCGCAATCACCGCAAACTCGTCGTCGCCGACGGGCGAGATGCCTTCATCGGCGGCATGAACGTCGGCCAGGAGTATGAACGCGAGTGGCACGATCTGGGGATGCATCTCCGGGGGCCGGCCGTACGGGACCTGCACGAGGTGTTTCTCGAGGACTGGTTTTTTGCGACTGATGACAACCTGGTCAGCGCCGAGTATCTCCAATCGTGGGAGTCGGGTCAGGATTTCGATGTCGAGGGGCCCTTCGTGGCGCGCGACGTCCCCTGTACCGTCCTCGCCAGCGGCCCGGATGCCCCCCGGAGTGCCATGCACGACGCCTTCTACCATGCGGTCAACGGGGCCCGGGACCGCGTCTGGTTGATGACCCCCTATTTCGTCCCCGACAAGAGTATTTTGATGGCCATCGAGGCGGCCGTGCAGCGCGACATCGACGTGCGACTGCTCCTCCCACGCGACGGCGACGTTCCCCTCGTGCGCTACGCCTCGCGTTCGTATTACCCGATGCTTTTGGAGGCCGGCGTCCGTATCTTCGAGTATCTCCCCCGCGTGCTCCATGCCAAGTCGATCCTCATCGATCAGCGATTCACGTACCTGGGGAGCGCGAACATCGACGTTCGGAGCTTCGAGATCGACTTCGAGGTCGGTGGTTTCTTCG
>JAQCND010000001.1 GCA_028274765.1 Bradymonadaceae bacterium | reverse complement strand
AACCGAATTTCGATGCCGACGACGATGGCACCGAAGATGCCTGGAAGCTCAAAGCGACGTTCTCGGCCCAGGAGACGACGATCCAGCGCTGACGCGTCGTCGCAGAGCTAGCCTGGGGAGTTGTCGAGCGATGGGAGTTCGGACAGTCGAGTCCAGTGTGTTGACACGAACGTCCGAACCGCGACGTCCATCGAGCCGACCGCGACGTACGAACTCGGGTAGACAAAATCCCATCTTCAACCCCCATTGCTCTCGGGTTCGAAGGGACGGACCGGACAGAACAAGACACAAACCCCGCGGCGAGCCGCGAAACAGAATGGAACGACCTTTCTCGATAGATTCGACCTGTTTGAGACTGTTACGACTCTCGACAGGATCATGAACTCGACTCGTCGGCTCGACGCGAGGCCCCACTGAGAACGAAGCTCCACGATCGAGCTGGTGCCCCGAGAGTCGACATGGGCACATGGCGTCGACGCCAACTCAAACACTCAAAGACTTAAAAACTTAACAACTCGACGACTCAGACGTTGCTTCGAGTGCTGTACGTAGTGCTGTTCGCCTTGAATTGTTTCATCCGATCGGGAGATCGCTATGGGTGAGAAAATTACGTTGAACGACAACGACGAACTCGACATTCCGAACAATCCGGTCATTCCCTACATCGAGGGCGATGGCGTCGGGTCCGACATCTGGGCCGCCGCCAAGCCAGTCTTCAACGCCGCCGTCGAGAAGGCGTACGACGGCGACCGCGAGATCGACTGGACAGAAGTCCTCGCCGGCGAGAAGGCCGAAGAAGAGACCGGCGAACTACTCCCCGAGGAGACCGTCGAGACGATCCGCGAGCACCGCATCGCCGCCAAGGGGCCGCTGACGACGCCCGTCGGCGCCGGCTTCCGCTCGCTGAACGTCGCGCTCCGCAAGAAGCTCGACCTCTACGCCAATGTCCGCCCGACGTACTACATCGAGGGGGTCCCCTCGCCGATGAAGGACCCGGAAGAGATGGACATGGTGACCTTCCGGGAGAACACCGAGGACGTCTACGCCGGGATCGAGTGGGAAGCCGGAACCGATGAGGTCGAGCAAGTCCGGGAGTTCGTCGAAGAGACGATGGGCTTCGACGACACCATCCACGAGGGCGCCGTCGGCATCGGCGTGAAGCCGATCACCGAGTTCGGCACCAAGCGGCTCGTCCGCAAGGCCATCGACCACGCCCTGGACCACGATCGTCACCAGTTCGTGACGCTCGTCCACAAGGGCAACATCATGAAGTTCACCGAGGGCGCGTTCCGCGACTGGGGCTACGAGGTCGCCCGCGAGGAGTACGGCGACGAGGTCATCACCGAGGATACGCTCTGGGAGGAGCGCGACGGGGACGTCCCCGAGGACAAGGTCGTTGTCAACGACCGGATCGCCGACAACATGCTCCAGCAGATCCAGACGCGGACCGATCAGTACGACGTGCTGGCGATGCCGAACCTCAACGGCGACTACCTCTCGGACGCCTGCGGCGCTCAGATCGGTGGGCTCGGCGTGGCACCGGGCGCGAACCTCGGCGACAACGCCTGTCTGGCCGAGCCGGTCCACGGCTCCTCCAACAAGTACGCCGGCCAGGACAAAGTCAACCCCTCGGCGCTGATCCTGTCGGTCCGGCAGATGTTCCAGTACATGGGCTGGGAC
>JAQCND010000655.1 GCA_028274765.1 Bradymonadaceae bacterium | reverse complement strand
TGTCTGCCTCCTCCCTCCAGTCGAGGCATCGGAGAATGGCGAAAATCCAGCTTAGACGACAGTCCGAAGTCAGGAGGGTAGAACCTGCTGCATTCGAGCCCCGAACGAGGTGGGGAACACGTCCGAACAAACACGAGTGGCATGCGATGGTACGCGAACGGGGAGTGATTCATGTGTGTTCGGACAAGCTGTTTCCCGTTGTTACAGCGCCAAAGACAGACCCGACAGGGTAGAAGCTCTCGTCCAGCCCGAACGACGCACCTTCCATGTCAGGGAACCATGGTCATGCAACAAATGATCGAGTGACGCTGGTCGTCGTCTCGCTCCTCCCGACACGGAGTCGCTGAAGCGACCGGCCAGCAGGGAGGTTCACGTCAAGGACGCACAGGCATGTCGACGACGTATCAAGGCGCTCCACATGAACGATTGAACCCGTCATGTGAGTTGTCCCTTGGAGCGCCGGCGGTCTTCTGTGCTGGCCACGGCAGCGCACCGGCTCGGACGAGGAGATACTCTATCCCTCGAATCAAAGTGTAATCTTCCATGGCCTCCTTGTCCGACCACGAATGGGAGTCACCCGAATATCGAGAGCGGCATGGTCGAGAGTGGGTGTGCCGGGTTCGGGGAGCTCATCCCGCTGAAGCTCGCGCTTCGTCCATCAAGTCAAATCGGCGATGGGGCCGTTGCCGAACCGTCGATCGCCAAACGTATCGTGGGGGAGTTCGACGCCGTATGCGCGAGCGATGGCGGCGAGGAGATCGTTGTGAGATTGGCCGCTGTACTGGAGGTGACGTCCCGTCTCGAACTGGTCGGCGACGTTGCCGGCGAGAACAAAGGGCATGTCCTGGTGGCTGTGCGTGTTGCCTTTGGCGATCTCCATCACCCAGAGCAGGACGGTGTTGTCGAGCATCGTACCGTCTCCCTCCGGAATGGAGTCGAGCTCCTCGAGCAGATAGGCAAATTGTTTGGCATGCCAGCGATCGCGTCGTTTCCACTCGCGATGGGCTTCGGTGTTGGAGGGACCGGCATGCGAGAGGGCGTGGCCATCGCCGGTGCTGTCGATCCAGGGATAGCGAATGTGATTGACGGAATTCGACACCTGGATGGTCGCTACTCGAGTGAGGTCGCAGGCCAGGGCCATGACGGCGAGGTCGAGCTGAGCCTGCATGATCTCCGGCATCGTATCTTCGCTGTTCGGATTGCGGTCGGCCGGTGGATCGGGTTGTTGGCAGGCCTCTTTGGAGCCGACCCCCTGCTGGAGACGACGCTCGAGGTCGCGAACGCGCTGGAGGTGACGCTGGAGCTTGGCGCGATCCGAGGCACTCACGCGGTCTTCGATGCGCTCGAACTGTGATTGCACCGTATCGAGCACGGAAGCCCGCTGGTCGCGAATCGTTTCGTGGGCCTCGGAGTTGGTTCGAAAGTCCGAGAAGAGCTGCTCGAAGACGTCACGGGGATTGTTCTGAGGGGGAACGGGTTGGGCGGACCCCGCATACGAAATGCGAGTTCGGACGCGCGACCCACCGTGAGCGTCGCCCCGCACGCCGAGATGGAGGCTCTCGAAGGGGGTCGATTCGCCGATCTCGTTGGCGATTGCCTGATCGATCGAGATGCCGTCGCCCCAGCCGGCCAGCGAACCATCGTTGCCCACCATCTGGCCCTCCTGGAGCGGGCGTCCCGTCAATACGCCTCCCATCCCCTGCTGGTGAGGGCCGCCGGGTCCGGCGCCGGGCGATTTCATGTGGACCCCCTCCATGAACACGAGTCTATCCTTGAAGGACTGGAGAGGTTGGAGAGACTGATTGAGGGTGAATTCGGTCTCCGACTGACGGTCGGGCCACCAGGCCTCGGGGATAACCCCGTTGGGGTGGAAAAAGACGATGAAGCGCTTCGGATAACCGTCGCGGGATTCGTTCTTCCCGGAGGCAGTGCCGGCGCGAGCGCCCAAGGGGCCAGCACTCACGAGGGGAAGTGCGATCGTCGTCCCCCCGAGTCCCCGCAGGAACGTTCGGCGAGTGATGTCGCGTGTACTCATACCGTCACCCGTGGTGAGGCATCGAAGAGTGAGTTCAAGGTGTCGACGCCGAGACGCGTCGGTATCGAAAGGCTTTGGAGGTGGCGAGTGCCACCAGAAGTTCGCGAAAATCGCCCCCGGACTCGGCAAAGGCGCGACGCACCCGATAGAGCGAACACGTCTCCGCCTTCGAGGGCGATCGCCCCATGGCGAACTTGAACCATCGCGAACTCAGGCAGTGTCGCACAGCTTTGCTGTCCTGAAGTCGACGCGACAGTTCGGCGGCTCCCTCAAATTCGCCCGCAATCGACTCGTTGTCGACATTGGTGAGCTCGCCCGTCGCATCGACTCGGTGTCCACTGTCTTCGATGCGATAGCGTCCCATGCTGTCGTAATTTTCAAAGCCGAGCCCGATCGGGTCGATCAGCGCGTGACATCCGGCACATTTGGGATTGGCCGTGTGCTGTTGGAATTTTTCTCGAGTCGTCGCGTCGGGGTCTGGGTCGGGTGGCGTGATCATCTCGTCCTGGGGCGGCGCCGGGAGATGCTGACAGAGCAGTTGTTCGCGCACCCAGACGCCGCGCCGAATGGGGGAGCTCTGATTGGCGTTGGCCAGAAGCGCCATCAATCCGGGTTGGGTCAGCAGTCCGGCGCGCTCCTCCGTCTCGAAGCGGTAGGGATCGATGCGCCCCTCGCGTTTGGAGTCCGAACGCCCATAGACTGGCGCGAGGCGATCCGACAGATAGACGGTGGGCGAGGTCAGGAAATGGTCGAGTCCGGCGTCGTCGCCGAGATATGAATCGGTCACGAAGCGCCGTAGGCTCTCGCGCCAGTCGTCGGTCATTCCCTCCTGAAACGACGGGAAGTGATCGCCATCTTTGACGACCGAATCGAGTCCGTCCATCCCCAGCCACTGTCGATGAAACTGGTGGATCGCTCGTTCGGCGCGGGGATCGTCGAGCATGCGTCGCGCCTGAGCCTCGATCTGTTCGCGCGTCGAGAGTTCGCCCCGCCGGGCGGCTCGGCGCAGTGACTCGTCGGGCGCCGACGCCCACAAAAAATACGACAGTCGAGAGGCCATCTCCCAGTCGTCGACGGGCTCGACCGATTCGCCGTTCGCCCCGTCGACAAACTCCAGACGATAGAGAAACTGAGGCGATTGCAGGGTCGCCCGAATCACCATTTCAACAGCTTTGGTAAAACCGTGTTCGGCGAGTGAGGAGTCGAACAGCTCGCGAAAATCACCCACGACGGCTTCGGAGGGAGGACGCCGAAAGGCTCGCTTCAACAATGACGTCACGAACTGATGTCCGCAGGCCGTCTCACCGACCTCGAGCGGGTTACAGGGGAGCAAGTCGTCGAATTGCGACTCGACGACCTTCTCGGCGACCCTCTCGGACGCCTTCATGAACTTTCGCACGCGAAGACGGCTGGCGACATGAGCTCGAGCGTTGTTTTTGAATCCGTCGACCTTGTTTTCGGCGGGAAACATCTCGGCGACATCGCCCCGATAATCGAGGAGATCGCGGACCGTGTGTTCGTATTCGTAGTTGGTCAGCAGTCGAGCCGGGGCCTCACCCGCCGGAGGACGCTCGAGTCCCTCGCAGGCCTCGGCCGAGACGATGCCCGACTCGGGAGCGGGAGATGCCGACTCCGAGGTCTCATCCGACCCGCTCGACGTATCGGGCTCGGGCTCGGGAGAGGTAGTTTTGCCCGAAGCGTGTCCGGCATCCGGCGACCAGACGGTCAGAGTCCCCGATCCACAGGCCGCCCCGACCCACGCAACGCTCACCGACAAGAGAACCATCCAGAGGCGATACCTCGAGCCTCGCATGACTCGAGACTCCCTATGGTCAGCGTGTGTGTGCGTCATGTGAGAAAAACCGTTCGAAGCGTGTCGGGGCGTCGTGTGCGTCGATTGGAAACGGCTGTATTCCCACGATAACGAAGGGGAAACCGCAAGACAACCGGCACGGCCTCTCAGAGCAGGGCGATCGCATTAGAGGTATAAGCCACACATTCACGGTTCGTTCCTCGTTATGCCACCTCCATCGTCCCGCCAGGGCGTCGCTGAAGCCACGTGCCAGCAGGGATGCTGGCGCTCCGAACCGATATCGAGTCGATCCGGAAGGCCCGGCTTCGAAGCGCCCCTGTACTTCCTTCGGAAGTGGGCTTCTAGCCGGCTCACGCAGAGATGCTCACGTCGAGGACGTATCAAGGCGCTCCGAACCGATATCGAGTCGATCCGGAAGGCCCGGCTTCGGAGCACCCCTGTACGTCCTTCGGAAGTGGGCTTCTAGCCGGCTCACGCTCGCAGTGGGGCATTCCTTATGCGATCGCCCTGCCTCCCAGAGCGATCGCATTTCGCATTTGAGTCCGCTCGGATACCGTGGGATACGCTATGACACAACGTTTGTTTCTCAAGCGGCCGCGACTTGTCTCGATACCGGGATCATGCGATCCTGTTGGTAGAGTTCGAAAGGTTTCATGAATCCGCAGGAATTCGACATTATGTCCACCGATTCGATACCGCGCTGGGCCTTCGTGCTGGCGGGCGCCATCTTTCTCGGAAGCACTATCGGGGTCACGGCTCTCGTTACCTACAAGTGGACCGACCAAGACGATACGATCGTCTCTCCGGATTCTCGGAATGACGACGTGCGGGTCGACGCCTACGCCGAACTCCCGACCCGCCGAGGGCGCATGCGTACCCCGGTCGAGTCGGCCGACGAGCTCGCCGACCTGCCGGAACGGAAGCTCGACTACGAGGTCGACATCCGGGGCAACATGGCGACTGTCGAGCTCGTGCATCGCTTCATCAACCCCACCGGACGTGCGTTGCAACCCGTCTATGAAACGCCGTTCTACGACGAAGCATCCGTCTACGGCGTGACGATACAGGTCGGGGAGCGCACCATCCGGACGCAACTCGAACCCGACAATCCCGCCGCCGAGGCGTCCGGGCACAACCGTGACCACTGGTACGTTCAGTCGATGCCGGAAGTCGAACCGGGCCAGTCCATCGAAGTCACCCTGCGCTATACGCATCGACTCCCGAAGCGAGCCGGGACGTATCGCATGGCCCTCCCTCTCGCCCTCGGGACGAGGCACGTGCTCACGGGGTCGGGGACGCTCACGTCTCGCGAGCGCCCGCCGGGGCTCGACAGCGATCGTGTGTCGGTCGACGTCGATCTCCATGGGGGCATGCCCGTCGACAAGCTCCGCAGCGTCTCACACCCCCTGCACATCGACGAGCGCTCCAAACAGCACTGGCACGTCGACTTTCCCGACGAACGCCAGCTTCTCAATAAGCACTTCCGTCTGTGGTACCGACTCTCGGGCGACAAGATCCGCGTCGGGACCCACGTTCACTGGGACGAACGGATGCAGCAGGGATACTTCAATCTCCATGTCGAGCCACCACGCAAGTCGGATCGGGACGATCTGCCCTCCCGGGAGCTCATTCTCATGCTCGACAACTCCTCGCGTCTCGAGGACGAGGCCCATCGATACAGCGAACAGTTCGTGCGACAGGCCCTGAATCAGCTCGACGACGACGATTACTTCCGGGTGGTCGGACTCGAGGGAGAGACCGAGCGGTTCGAGGGGCACTCGCTTCCGGCCACGTCGGGTCAACTGAAGGAGGCGCGCTCGACACTGGATCGCCTCTCGTTCGAGGATGCCCCCGCGTTGAGCGAGGGACTCGACCGTGCGCTCGAATCACCGGCCCCCGAAAACGCCCAGCGCATCGTCGTCCTCCTGACCGACACACAGGATATCGACCAGATGAAGATGCACGAGGTCCTTACGACGAACGATGCCTCGGCTCGACTCTTCGCGCTCGGCGTTGGTCCCCATCTCGATCCCTATGTTCTTCAGGAGATCGCCGACCAGGGGAAGGGATTCTATCGGGAACTCCGTCCCGACGACGTGGACATGCCCCGCCTCGAACGTATCGCGCAACGCATTGCGTCTCCGGTACTCAGCGACATCCGCGTCGACTGGGGATCGTTCGAGCCCGACGAAGTCACCCCCGGGACTCTCTCCGATCTCATGGCGAACGATACGACGACCCTCTACGGGCAATACGCCGACCCCGGAACCTACAGTTTCAAGGTGCACGGCGAGCGTCGGGGCGAATCAAAGACGTGGTCCCTCGACGTGACACTGCCGGGACCGAAGGACGAGACCGACGCGGAGGCCGTGCGACTCGCCTGGGCGCGATACCGGATCGGAGACTGGTGGCACCGCAGCCATGCGCCCGATTCCTTTTCGAGGAGTCGAGGGCGGGCCGACGTTCTGACCGATCGGGGCGAAGATCTGGCGCACGAACATTCGCTGGTCACGTCTCGAACCTCGTTTGTCGCCCCCTTCGAGTCTGCAGACGACTACGACCTCCTCGAGACGCGAGACGACAGTGCGTCGGAGGCCCATATCAAGGACGTGCGTGAAACAACGGACCGTGTCGACGACGAGGACGGCCCCGAGCACGAGAACGACGCCCTCTCCCGCGATCCCCACTACGAATCGATCGACCTCGAGCACATCCACTTCTCGGGGTCTACCCCCGCGGACTCGGAGAGATTCGAATTGTCCCCATTCAAGCAGTTCGATCCCGACAAGCTACGAGAGATGAGGCAGGTGTTGTCAGAACACGACATGGAGGACGGGGAGCCCAGCATCGACAAGCTCGAGGAGATAGGGCACAAGATACGCGCGCTCCAGGACAAGGGTTTGGACAACTCGGCCGAGAAGACGGCCAATTCCGACGAAAGCTCGCCGAACTCCGATGCCTCCTCGCATTCGGACTCCGAGGACAGACCGGCAAAATCACGATAATGTCACCTCCTAGACGATCTCGCATGGCGGGACGACGAGAGGCTCGGTGCGGATGGAGCCCAATCGGATGTGGAACTCGTCACGGATTTTGGCTCGAGACGTGATAGCATAGTACTCGAGCCAGAGGGCGCACGACGAGCATGTTGGGCCCAACCCAGATGCGTTCGATGATGGGCCTGCAGAACGATCGATGCCTGGAATTCCCCTACTGTTATGTTCGACGACTCCACGCCTCGCTGGCTGATCGTCCTCGCCGGGATCGTCTCCGTGGCTTCGACTGTCGCCGTGACGGTCGTCGTCACGTGGCAGTGGACCGAACGGATGGATCGCGTCGTCCCTTCGACCTCCGGCGCCCGACAGCCGGCCTCGATCGACGAGCTTCCCGATGATCGGGGACGACTCCGCATCGCCTCCGAGGAGGTTGAGCAGCCGCTCGATCTCCCCTCCCTCCAGAACGACTACGACGTCGACATCCAGGGAGACATGGCGGCGGTGACGGTGACCCAGGCTTTTGAAAACCCCACCGATCGCGAACTCGAAGCCGTCTACGAGTGTCCCCTCCACCCCGACGGAGCCGTCTACGCGATGACGATGCAGGTCGGCGAGCGCACCATTCGGGGCGAACTAAAGCGCGACCAGCAGGCACGTGAGACATACGAACGCGCCAGACGCCGGGGCAATCGCGCCGCCCTCCTCTCTCAAGATCGACCCAACCTCTTGACCCAGCGCATCGCCAGCATCGCGCCGGGTTAGTCGATCGAGGTCACGCTCCAGTACGTCCATTCAGATCGAGGATCCATGACGGCGTCGCCAGATGAGCGTCTCATCCATCTCGGCGACACGGAGTCTGCCCATACGGGTCGACCGTCCCCAGAGGACTTCGTCGACGTGGGAGAATTGGAAGAATACGAGACTCGTGTCGCATCGGCCGGTCGGTGGAACGTCGCGAGGAGAGCCAACGATCCCGAATGATGGCCGGTCGATTGCTCAGATCGAAGACATGCTCGCGAGCCTTCGAAGGGAAGATACCCTCCGGCCTTGAGCCCGGAGCTGGAGTCGGGGTCGAAGCCGAGCTCCGAAGGAGCGGCAGTATACTCGTTCGACACGAGCCGAGCGGACCCTCGATGGAGGGACTGAGAGCAACTGGGGACCGACTTTACTTCCGACATCCCCCTGCTTATACTGCCCTCCCGTCTTGGAGGCTCTCATGTCTTCCCATCCCAATACCGCGTGTCCCTCATCGCTCTCTCGATAGCACTCGTTGTCTGTCTTGGCACGGCTGCGGTTCGTCATCCTGGGGAGCGAGTACCTTCACTCTGGCTCGGACTGGGGATGGCGATCGCCCTGTGTCTGGGCCCTCTCGAAAGCCGGGCCGCCGAAGATCCCGTACCGGTGATGGTATTTCAGCTCGAGGGATCGGAGGAGACGAATGCGCTGCGCTCGTCGATGACGTCGACCATTCGCAACGTCGTCCACAGCGACGAGCATTACCGACTCGCCAATCGCGATTCCGTCACCCTCTCGGACATGATCGTGCTGTTGGGGTGTAGCACGCCCAACGCCGGGTGTCTCAAGAAAACGGCCCAACAGGTCGATGCCCGGCTACTCGTCTTCGGCAGCGTCGAACGCCGCGGCAATCGCGACAAGGTCGTCGTCAAACTCTTCGACGCCGACGAAGGACGTTACGTGCGGAGTTTCGGACGAGTGATGTCCGAACTCGACCAGTCGAAACAGAATTTTGGGAGACGCATTCGTCAACTCCTCGAGATGGATGCGAAGACGTCCGATAACCCCCAAAAGACACAACTGGAGATTACCTCCAACGTTCAAGGGGCTCGTGTCGAGATCGACGGACAATTCATCGGGCGGACCCCCGCGCGCCATTCTGGGATGTCGACGGGTCAACACGATATCCGCGTGTCCCATCCGGAGTACCGTGACTGGAAGACGTCGGTCGAGCTGGGGGTCGGCACGAAGCTTCAGATCCACGCTCCGTTGAACAGCGACCGAGCGACGAATCAGTCGTCCGACGAGCCCGTCGTCATCGAGGAGGCTCCGGCTTCCTCCGAAGAGGCTCTCCCCGACATGCCCGACGACAAGGCCTCGCCTCCCGCCCCCGGTTCCACCCGCGCTCGATCGGACGGGATTGGGTGGCGCAACGTCGTCCCCTGGATCGTCATGAGTGCCGGCGTCGTGACGGCCGGAACGGGATTGACCAAGACGGCCGAAGTCAACCGGGCGAGTCGGGAACTCGAACAATGGCGTGGTGACAATCCCAACGACATCGATCAGTGCATCGGTCGCGAATGCCAGATCATTCAGACGGGGAACCGAGCCGAACGCACGCAATGGATTCTCTTCGGCGTCGGAGGCGGCGTAGCGCTGGGAGGCCTCGTCTGGGGCCTCATTCCGTCGCGCGACGCGAATGCGGGCGATTCGTCTCGCGCCACGCTTCGCCTCGGTGTCACCCCGCGATCGCTGTCTGCTCACATCTCCTGGTGACTCGGACGTCTCGATGCGACCTCGTCGGCCACGGTGGTGGATAGTGGTGGCTTTCGGCCTCCTCGGTATGATCTGGTCCCCTCTCGCCTCCTCTCAGCAACGCGAATTGACCAAGGGGGATCGACTCGCCCTCCTGTATGCACCTCAACTCGAGTTTACCCCGTCGGGCGATCCGAGAATTCGGGTCGGGTTGGTCCAAGAGCGCGAGACCATCGAGTTTACGCCCTCTCACCCCATTCGTGTCATGCCTCGCGGGGACCAGGGGGCCGACATCCGACTGCCCGGCGACCAGACGTACCAACTCGAGATCTCCGAAGGCGAAGCGGGGAGCTACAAACACTGGGTGGTCGTCAAAGAACTGACGATGGCACAGCGCGACCGCCGCTCCCACATCTTCGAGACGTGGAAAGATCGCGGATATTCGCCGCGCACCTTTCAGGTCGGAGGTCTCTTTGGCATCCGCGGCGACGTCTTTGATTCGCGCGTGATGCTCGTCTGTGTCGGCGGGACGACCGATCGGGAGG